>DATBKA010000688.1:0-3063 GCA_036556105.1 Ilumatobacteraceae bacterium
GGTTGCTGAAGCCGAAGCGCGGCGACATCCACTTCGAAGGTGAGCGAATCTCCGGGTTGAAGGGTTTCGAGGTCGCCGAACGTGGCATCGCCCAGAGCCCGGAAGGGCGCCGGATCTTCCCGCGCATGACCGTCACCGAGAACCTCGAGCTCGGCGCGTTCCTGCGCAGGGACAAGGCCGCCATCGTCGCCGACATGGATCGTGTCTTCGAGCTCTTCCCGCGCCTCAAGGAGCGCCTCAGCCAGAAGTCGGGAACGCTCTCCGGTGGCGAGCAGCAGATGCTGGCGATGGGACGGGCGTTGATGGCCCAGCCCAAGCTGCTGCTGCTCGACGAGCCGTCGATGGGGTTGGCTCCCGTGCTGGTGGAGGCCGTGTTCGACACGATCAAGAAGGTCAACGACCAGGGCACCACCGTGCTGTTGGTGGAGCAGAACGCGCTCGCCGCCTTGAACATCGCCGATCACGCCTATGTGCTCGAGACCGGGCTGATCACGCTCGAAGGGCCGGCACAGGAGCTAGCTCACAACGACGAAGTGCGCAAGGCCTACCTCGGCGAGGACTGAGCGCGACGCTGTTCAGCGGCCCTTCACGGCCATCAGACAAGCCAACTCGTAGACGGTCGTCGCCGCGGCGAGTGACGTGATCTCAGCGTGGTCGTACGCGGGAGCGACTTCGACGACGTCGCCGGAAACGACGTTCATGCCGGCCAGGCCGCGCAAAATCATCACCAGCTCGCGACTTGTCATGCCGGCGATCTCCGGTGTGCCCGTACCTGGCGCGTGGGCGGGGTCGAGCACGTCGATGTCGATCGACAGATACAGCGGACGCTCGCCGACACGGGTGCGAATCCGCTGCGACACTTCGTCGACGCCCATTCGCTGGATGTCGTCACAGCTGATGATGGAGAACCCGAGGGCGGCGTCGGCCGCGTAGTCGTCAGGCGAGTAGATCGGCCCGCGGATGCCGATGTGCATCGACGCGTCGGTGTCGAACAGGCCCTCCTCGGCGGCGCGCCGAAACGGGGTGCCGTGAGTGAAGCGCTCGCCGAAGTAGACGTCCCACGTATCGAGATGGGCGTCGAAGTGGACCAAGGCAACCTTGCCGAAGCGGCGATGCACGGCCTTCAGCAGCGCGTAGGCGATCGTGTGATCGCCACCGATCGTGATCAGGCTCTCGACCGGGTGGGCGCCATCGGCGGTGCCGAGCAGCTCACCGGCGCGGGCCTCGATCGCCGCAAGTGACTCGGGGATCGAGTACGGGTTGCAGGCGACGTCGCCGGCATCGGCGAACTGCATGGTGGCGAACGGCTGCACGTCGAACTGCGGGTGGTACTGGGGTCGTATCGCCCGTGAGGCCTGGCGCACTGCCATCGGCCCGAAGCGGGCACCGGGGCGAAAGCTCACGCCGCCGTCGAAGGGCGCGCCGAGGATCGCGACCGCGCAGCGTTCGACGTCGCCCAGCTCAGGGAGCCTGACAAACGTGGAGGCGCCGGCGTAGCGCGGCATCGTCGTGGCCGCGACGGGTTGGATCGGAGCTGGCGGATCGGTCACACTCAGAGACTGTATGGCGTTGGATCGATCGCTCCCTGATCGCGCCGAGGTGGTCATCATCGGCGGTGGGGTGATGGGCGCCAGCACCGCGTTCCATCTTGCCGAGGCAGGCGTGAACGACGTGCTGCTGCTCGAAGCCGACCAGCTGTCGTGCGGCTCGACGTCGAAGTCCGCCGGGGGAGTGCGCTTGCAGTTCTCCGACGAGATCAACATCGCTCTCGCCCTGCGTTCGATGGACGCCTTCGAGCGCTTCGGCGATCGACCGGGTGCCGACATCAGCCTTCGTCAAGTCGGCTACCTGTTCCTGCTCACTGACCCGCAGGACGTCGAGATCTTCGCCCAGAACACTGCGCTGCAGAACTCGATGGGTGTACCGAGCCGGATGATCAGCGCCGACGAAGCCGGTCGACTGTCTCCGTTGGCGACGGTCGACGACGTGCTGGCCGCATCGATCTGCATGCGCGACGGCCACGCCACGCCGGATGCGGTCGTGCTCGGCTATGCAACCGCGGCGCGAGAGCTCGGCGCCGAGGTCGTTACCCGTTGTCCCGTCGTTGGGATCGATGTCAACGGCGGCGACATCGAGGCCGTTCACACGCCGCGGGGCACCGTGGCGACGTCGACGGTCGTGTGCGTCGCCGGCGCCTGGTCGCCGCGGATTGCGGCGATGGTCGGCGTCGATCTTCCGGTGCAACCGCTGGCGCGTCCGATCTGGTACACGGAGCCGATGCCGAACCGTCCCGACCCGGTGCCGATGACGATCGACTTCACCACCGGCTTCTACTTCCACTCGGAAGGCCCAGGGCTGCTGTTCGGGATGGCCGACCCGGATCAACCTCCTGGGTTCGACGCGCCGATGCGACCTGACTGGCTGGAGGTCGTCGGCGACGTCGTCGCCCATCGCGCCCCGGGATTGCTCGACGTCGGCATCGCCGGCGGCTGGCACGGCTACTACGAAACCACACCGGACCACAACGCCCTGATCGGTGAGAGCGCGCACGTCGCCCGGTTCCTCTACGCCACCGGGTTCTCCGGGCATGGGTTCCTGCTCGGCCCCGCGGTCGGCGAGGTCTTGCGCGATCTCGTGCTCGGCCGGACCCCGCCGGTCGACGTCAGCGGCTTCGATGTCGCTCGGTTCGCCGGTGAGACACGCCCCGAGCACAACATCGTCTAACGCTTCGACCACACGGTGACAAGTTCGGAGAAGGTGAGTCACCGACAGGCTGGTCGGCGAGGGATGTCGTAGCGATGCTCCTGACGAGGCGTCGGCTGTTGTCAACCCGCTCCAAAGCCGGGGGGGCCTCCGGGCAGTCGGTGCTACTTCAAGCTTCTGGGTGCCACGCCCCCGCATCCGCCCAGCACCAGCGAAACGGCTGGCACCCAGAATGTGGAACAGCTTCTTCTCGGCTTGTGACCTCAGAATCTGGGCGCCAGGTTCTCGTCAGGAGCAGGCTCACAGGGCGAGCGTGGCGCCCAGAACATCGAGAGACTCCGGACCGCGAACGCGTCGACA
>DATBKA010000689.1:0-4279 GCA_036556105.1 Ilumatobacteraceae bacterium
CGGTGCAGTTGAACCAGATCTCGCGGTGCGTCGCGGTGCGCATGGCGATGGTGTTGAAGTTCTCGTCGTTGAGCAATGCGTCGCCGCCGACCACCGAGAACTGCACGATCGCGTCGACCGAACCGCTCTGCATCGCCGTGACCATCGAGCTGACGTCGGTGAAGAACTGCCAATCGATCGAGTCGAGCGGTGTCTTCTCGCCCCACCAATCGTCGTTGCGTTCGAACGTGGCGCCGGTGGTCGGGTCGTAGTTGGTCAGCTTCCACGGGCCCGTTCCGTCGGGTTGCGCATCGAGCGTCGTGCCGGCGGCGTAGTCCTTGTGGGTGATGACCGACTGCGGGTTGTAGATCGACACGAGGTAGGGAAGGCTGGCGTTCGGCGAGTCGAGCGTGAACACCACCGTGAGCGGGTCGCTCGCCGTGACGGCGCCAGCCTTGATCGCGCCACCGAGCGAGTCGCCGGCGGCGACGATCCGCTCCATCGTGGCGACGACGTCGTCGGCCGAGAAGTCGGCGCCGTTCTGCCACTTGACGCCCTCGCGGAGCGTGAATGTCCACTCGGTCGAGTCGTCGTTGGCCGTCCACTCGGTGGCGAGACCGGGGCCGATGTCGCCATCATCTGCAAGACCGCACAGGTACTCCATGCACTGGGCGACGATTCCATACGCACCGAGGTCGATCATGGCGATGGGGTCGAGCGTCTTGGCCGTTGCCTGGGCGGCGACGCGGATGGTGCCTCCGGTCGTGGCCGGCGGTGCCGATGTCTCGGCGGCCGGCGTGGTCTCGGCGGCCGGCGTCGTCTCGGCGGTGGGCTCGGTGGCCGGTGTGGTCTCGGCGCCGCCGCTGGTGGCTGCAGTGGTCGACTGAGTCTTGTCGTCGCTGCCGCAGGCGGCAATGAGCGCGCCGATGGTTGGAATGGCGAGCATGCCCGTAGCCAGCTGGCGACGAGTCATGCGTCCATTCAGTCGGGAGGCGATCAGCTGGTTGACGGCCTCGTTCTCCTGGTGATCCATGCAGATGTCTCCCCCTGTAGCGGTACGGCCCGGGGACGGCGGACCGGTGCCGACAACGTAGTCGGCGACCCCTAGCTGGTCAACGGGGCGACGGCTCATTCCCAGTACGACTGCACCGCGAATAGATCAGTCGAGGAACCGATCGACTGACGTGTCACGGCGGGCCGTGTGCCAGCGATGACACCCGGCCTCGTGGAACCAGCGTTCGGTCTGCACGCCGTCGGCGTTGGTGAACATCCACACTCGGTCGAAGTCGCGGTCGAACTCGTCGAGGTGCGCGGGCGGCTGGGGGAGCTCGCCGCCGAACCGGAACTCCTCGACCGGTCGCGGTCCGCAGTTGGGGCAGATGATCGTCAGCATCAGCGTGTTCCCGTCGATCCCTGGTCGGCCATCGCATGGTCGGCAGCGAACCGGGACAGCGCGAACGGAGCGATCATCTTCGGCGTGGTGCCGGTGGCGATCAGCTCCGCCATCTGCTCGCCGCCCGCTGGAATCGCCTTGAAGCCCCACGTTCCCCAGCCGGTGCTGATGACGAAGCCGTCGACGCCGGTGAAGCCCATGATGGGGGAGAAGTCAGCCGACACGTCGCACCGCCCGGTCCATTGCCGCAGGATCTTCAAGTTGCGCGTGAACGGCAGCAAGTACGCCATCTTCAGCGAGCACGACTGCAGGAACTGGAACGACGACTGCCGCGAGTAGCTCGACTCGCGCTCGTACTCGTGGCCGATGAGCAGTTGGCCGCGCGGGGTCTGCGACACGTAGCAGAGCAAGTCAGTGGACGACACGATCGGCCCGAGCCCCTGTGCATAGCCGTTGGTGACGAAAGCCTGCAACGGATGAGTGCGGACCGGCAGACGCAACCCGGCGTGGGCGGCGATCGTCGAGACGTCGCCACCGACAGCGCTCATCACGGTGCCGGCGGCGATGTCGCCGCGCTCGGTGCGCACGCCGACGACACGGTCGCCGTCGCGCAGCAGCCCGAGAACGCGGGTGCGTTGCAGCACGTGCACACCTCGCCGCATCGCCCCTTGCGCATAGGCCCACACGACTCTGTCGTGACGGGCCGTCGATCCGGGCACGTGGAACGACGCGCCGAGAACCGGATAGCGGCCGCCGCCGCTCAGGTCGATCTGCGGGCACAGCCTCTTGATCTCGATCGGGTCGACGAGCACGGTCTCCACGCCGCACGCGTTGTTCAGCTGGACGCGCGATCGTTCGGCGCGCATGCCCGTCTCGGTGTGGGCCATCCAGATCAAGCCCTTCGTCGAATGCATGATCCAGCACCCGGTCTCGGCCTCCAGCTGCCGGTAGAGGTCGACGCTGTGGCTGTAGAAGCGGACCGATTCAGGGATGCCGTAGTTGGCGCGGATGATCGTCGTGTTCCGTCCCGAGTTCCCCGACCCGATGTAATCCGCTTCGATCACCGCGACGTTGGTGATGCCATGTCGCGTGGCGAGGTAGTAGGCAGTTGCCAGCCCGTGACCACCGCCGCCGATGATGACGACGTCGTAGCTCGTCTTCGGTTCGTGCCACGTCAGTTCGAGCAGGGTCTCGACGAACTCGTTCACCAGAGCCGCTCCATCAACTCGTGGGCAAGGCTGGCCGAGACGACGAGTACCACGTGGTCGTCCTCGATCGCGATCTTGGCCGGGACTCCGGCGATCAACCCTTGACCGAGCTGGCCGCGCCGCGGCAGCGGCCACTCGATGTGTCGCTCGACTTCCGCGAACTCGCTCGGCGCGAGCTTCCAATGGACGAACGCGTACTCCGGCTCGACGATCGCGTGGGGATCGTCGACGTCGATTCCGGCGATCCCGGAGACAATGGCATCGTCCGGTGCGATACGCAGGACGGCTCCGCCAGGAGGGGCAACGAGAGCATCGATCGCCTCCGGCCGGGCGACGACACGCCATCCGGCGAGCAGCTCAGGCGCGCGCACGGGCGCCTGCCGGATCGTAGAACGGTGGCTCGGTCACCGTCGCCTGGCGACCGTCGATCGTCACGGTCTCGGCGAACGGTGTGTGCTTCTGCCAGCCGAGCATCACCGTGCGGCCCAGCCCGGGTGATTCGAAGCTCGACGTGACGTGCCCGACGATCTCCTGTCCGACCCAGATCGGTGCCCCTTCCACCGGGGCCGGACCGCTCATGGTGAGGCCGAACAAGCGGCGGCGATCGTCGAGGTCGGCGGTGCGCAGCAGCGCGGTCCGGCCGATGAAGTCGGGCTTGTCCAGCTTGACGGCCCATTCCATGTTCAGCCGGCGCGGCGTGCTGTCGAGCTCGGTGTCCATCCCGACGATCACGTGACCCTTCTCGAGCCGCAACGCGAACAGCGCCTGCAGCCCGTGGGGCCGCACGCCGAGATCGCGCCCGGCGTCCATCAACGCCCGCCACAGCTCGACGGAATGGACGCGGGGGTGGTGCAACTCGAAGCTCGCTTCACCGGTGAACGAGAGCCGGATCACGTGGCAGGGGATCCCGGCGATGTCGGCGTGGACGTGCTGGAGGAAGCGCGGCGGATCGTCGAGCCCGACCCGACCGAGCAGTTGCGCCGAAAGCGGACCGGTGACGTTGATCGCGCTGAGCGCGAGCGTGCGATCGAGCACGTGGACGTCGAGCGCCCACGTCTCGATCCAGTCGCGGATCCATGCCTCCGCGAACGACGCGCCGCCCGACGTGAACGTCAGCACGAAGCGGTCGCTGCCGTCATCGGTCACCTCGCGGCAGACCATGCCGTCGTCGATCAGATGGCCGCGCTCGTTCAGCAGCAGCACATACCGGCTCCGGCCGGGGCGGATGTCGTGGATCGTCGTCGGGTACAACCGCTCGAGTGCCTCGACGACGTCGGGCCCGGAGACGATCATCTTGCCGAGCGTCGAGACGTCGCCCAAGGACACGCCTTCGCGCACGGCCCAGTACTCGTCGAGGAAGTTGCCGTAGTTCCACGGCCGCCACCAGCCACCGAAGCGATCCATGCGCGCCCCGAGCGATAGATGCTCGTCGTGCAGTGCAGTGCGCCGGAACGGATCGAGGTGCATGTCGGCGGCGGCTTCGCCGATCGTCAGCTGTCGCGACGCCGGGCGACCGGTGAACGGCGCCGGTTGCTCGCCCGATCGATCGGCGACGAAGGCGCGCAGGTGCGGCATGCACACGCTGCCTTGGCAGGTTCCCGTGCCGCATAGCGAGGCGCGCTTGACGAGCTCGATGTGGTTGAAGCCCTTGTCCCACACCATCTGCAAGTCGTCGACGGTCACCTTCGAGCACGGACAG
>DATBKA010000690.1:0-5804 GCA_036556105.1 Ilumatobacteraceae bacterium
ACGTACGGACTCAGCCGCAATTCTCTCGGCGGCGGCGACATCCGTTGTCGGCGCGACGACAACTGCAGTTGCGCCCACGACAACTGCAGTCGTCAACTTTCTCGTGAGTGTTTACGTCCCCGAGCCAACGCGGGATCGGTCTGGCGTCAGCGTCCGGCGTCGCCGTCGTCCAACCAAGAACCCAAGCGCGAAGATCGCTGCTGGACCGAGCAGTATCAGTCCCAAGATGGCGCTCTCCTCGATGCTCACGCACCCACATTGCCCGCATGTCGCTGCTGGCGCAAGCACGATGGCCGGCGAAGGACACGTGCGCGACATCGGTAGATGTGGCTTTATGGATCTACGTCCATAAAGGCGTCATCGCGGCCGGGCGTTGAGCTCGCCGGAGGTCAGTGGTGGCCGGAGTGGCCGAAGCCGCCGCCGCGGTCGTATCCCTCGAGGTCGTCGACCAGCTCCCACGTGACGTGCTCGACGCGTTGGATGACGAGCTGGGCGATCCGGTCGCCGCGGTGGACGACGAACGGCTGGCTCGGGTCGGTGTTGAGCAGCACGACCTTCAGCTCGCCTCGATAACCCGAGTCGATCAGCCCGGGGGCGTTGACCAGCGTGATGCCGTGCTTGGCGGCGTTCCCACTCCTCGGCAGCACGAACCCGGCATATCCCTCGGGGATCGCCAACGCGATCCCGGTCGGCATCAACAGCCGCCCGCCTGCAGGCGCCACCTCGCCGTCGTCGCGAGCACGCAGGTCCATGCCCGCATCGCCAGGATGCGCGTAGGACGGCACGTCCATCAAGGGGTCGAGACGTTGGATCGGCACGGTCAGCACAGCGCCCCGACTCTGCCACACCGCGGCGATCGATGACTACGCTCCGGCGGATGCCGCAGACCTCGCGCCCGCCCAGCGTCGACGCGCTGGCGCGGGCCATGTCGAGCAGCGGGCTGCCTCACGCCGTGTGCGTCGAACTGGCCCGGCAGGCGATTGCCGAGGGTGCAGCGAGCTACGAGGTGAGCGCCGCGGTAGCTCGCGCCAACTCGTTCGCCCGATCTCTGCTGCGGCCGGTCATCAACGCCACCGGAGTGCTGCTGCACACGAACCTCGGGCGGGCGCCGTTCGAGATGGAGCACCCGGCCTCGGCGATCAACATCGAGTTCGACGCCGAGAGTGGCGAGCGCGGCTCGCGTCAGCAGGCCGTCGGCGCCCTGCTGGCGACGTTGTGTGGCGCGGACGCGGCGATGGTCGTCAACAACAACGCCGCGGCGGTGCTGCTCGTGTTGGCGGCTGTGGCTCGTGATCGGCACGTGTTGGTCAGCCGCGGTGAAAGCGTCGAGATAGGTGGCGGGTTTCGCATCCCCGAGGTGCTCGAGCAATCCGGCGCGATCCTCACCGATGTCGGCACGACGAACCGCACCCGGCTCAGCGACTACCGCAACGCCCTGGGCCGCGAGGGTGTCGATGCCGCAGTGATCCTCAAAGTCCATCCCAGCAACTTCCGCGTCGAGGGCTTCGTCGAGGGGACCGAAGTCGCCGAGCTGGCAACGCTCGGCGTGCCCGTCGTCGCCGACATCGGCAGCGGACTGATCGACGCCACCTGCCCGTGGCTCCACGGCGCTCCCCCGTCGTGGTTGCACGGCGAGCCGGCGGCCCGCCAGACGTTGGAGGACGGCGCGGCAGTCGTGACGTTCAGCGGCGACAAATTGTTCGGTGGTCCGCAGGCCGGGATCATCGCCGGCTCAGCGCAGATGATCGGCGCGTGTGCCGCTCACCCGTTGGCGAGGGCGTTGCGACCGGGAGCCCACATCCTCGCCGGGATCCAGCGCACCGCGTTGTCGTACCTTGCCAAGACCGTGGCGACCGACGTCCCATTCTGGGCGATGGTTGCGGTGTCACTGCACGATCTGCGGCTGCGCGCCGAGGCCATCACCTCCGCCGCCGGCACCGGTGCGGTCGTCGAGACGCAAGCCGTCCCAGGCGCCGGCTCGGCGCCGGGGGCAACGATTCCCTCGATCGGCATCCGCCTCGACGGCGACCGCCTGGCCGCGCTGCGCGCCAGTGACCCGCCGATCATCGCCCGCACGCGCGACGGCCACACGTTTCTCGATCTGCGCACGGTGGATCACGCCAGCGACGCAGCCGTCGCTGCCGCGCTGCGGATATGCGCGTAGTCGCCACGGCCGGTCACGTCGACCACGGCAAGTCGTCGCTCGTCGAGACACTGACCGGCACGAACCCCGACCGCTTCGAGGAAGAGCGCCGCCGCGGCCTCACCATCGACCTCGGCTTCGCCCACACGTCGCTGCCGAGCGGGGCCGGGATCAGCTTCGTCGACGTTCCCGGACACGTCCGCTTCCTGCGCAACATGCTCGCCGGAGTCGGCGCAGTCGACGCCTGCCTCTTCGTCGTCGCCGCTACTGAAGGGTGGAAGCCGCAGAGCGAGGAGCACCTGCGCATCCTGTCGTTGCTCGGCATCCGCCACGGCATCGTCGCCCTGACCAAGATCGACCTCGTCGACGCGGATACGGGCGAGTTGCAGGCGATGGACGTGCGCGAGCGGCTGGCGGGCACGTTCTTGGAGGACGCGCCGATCGTGCCGGTCAGCGCGACCACAGGGCAGGGACTCGCCGACCTGCGTGACGCCTTGGATGCCTTGGTCGAGCACACACCTGCCGCGACCGATCGAGGGCGACCGCGCCTGTGGGTCGACCGCGCCTTCGCCGCCAAAGGCAGTGGAACGGTTGTGACCGGAACGCTCACCGGTGGCACGTTCGAGGTCGGTCAACAGGTGCACGTCGGGCGTCGCCCGGCCCGGATCCGTGGCATCCAATCGCACGGCGAGACCCACGAGTCGATCGGACCTGGCAACCGGGTTGCGCTCAACATCGCCGGCATCGATAGGGGCGAGGTGCAGCGCGGTGACGCGGTCGTCGTCGCCGAGCAGTGGCGACCCACGCAGCGGTTCGATGCCTCGTTGAAGGTCCTGCCGAGCGTCCACCACGACGTCAGCCGCCGCGGTGCCTACCTCGCCTACGTCGGTTCGGGCGAACTGCCCGTTCGGTTGCGCGTCCTCGGCCACGAGGCCATTCCATCCGGAGGAGAGGGTCTGGTCCGTCTACACCTCGCCGTGCCACTACCGCTCGCGCCGGGTGATCGATACATCCTGCGCGAGTCCGGTCGTGACGAGACGGTCGGCGGAGGCGAGGTGCTCGATGTCGCCCCGCTGCTGCCTGCTTCCAAGGCTCGCCCGGATCGCTCGGTCGACCGTGTCATCGCCGAGCACGGCTGGATCGATGCCGAAGATCTCGCCGCGCTCACCGGCGAGCGTCGCCAGCCGTCACTCGGCCGTTGGGTCGTCTCTGCCTCGTGGCTGGACACGACGCGCGAGGCCGTGCGCGCCCGCATCGACAAGGCTGGTGCGTTGGGACTCGACATCGCCGAGCTCGACGAGCGGCAGCGACAGGTCGTCTCGATGCTCGACGACGTGGCGATCGACGCCGGACGAGCTCGCGCCGCCGGCAGTCGTGATCCACTCGACGACCATCCGTTCGTCGCCGCGGTGCTCGCCGGTGGCGTCAACCCACCCGACGCGTCCGGCGTCGACCGCGCCCAGCTGCGCGAGCTCGTGCGCCGCAAGCTGCTCGTCGAGCGCGACGGGATCTACTTCCACCCTTCGGCCATCGAGACCGCGAGTCAAGCCGCTGCCCAGCTGCTGCGCGCCGACCCGGAAGGGTTCACGATGTCGCAGCTGCGCGAGCACCTCGGCGTGTCGCGCAAGTACGCCCTGCCCCTGGCCAACGAGCTCGATGGGCGCGGGATCACCCGGCGCCGCGGCGACGTGCGTGTGGCTGGACCGCGTCTGCCCGACGACGCAGGCTCGGCACCCGCCTGATGCCGCGCTGCTTGGTGTGGTCGAGTGCCAGTTCGAGCTCACGAGCCGCTTGAGCGACGCGCACGTCGTTCGTGATCACCTCGCCGAACTGTTGAGGATCGGCGAGCAGCCAGCTGTGCGAGCCGTCGATGATCGTGCCCTCCACCCCGGAGGCAACGCACAATGCCTCGAAGGACTCGCGGGGGATGATTCCGTCGCGGCTGGCCCACAGGATCGTGATCGGCAGACCGCTGTCGCGGAGGCGTTCGAGCTCGCCGCGCAGGTCGGCGCGGCGCGCCAGGTTGGCCACCCTGACGATCGCCCGCGGGTTGCGAACGAGGTTCGGCAGGAGGTCTTCGAACACGACGGGCAGCACGCGCGTCGCCTGCCGCACGGGCCATACGTCGCCGGGGAAGTGCAGTCCCCAGTCCCACAGCGGGCGCTCGGCGGCACTGCGCAACGATCGGCCGCGCCGCCAGGCGGAGCCGCCGATCGAGTTGACCAGCACGAGCGAGCGCGCCCGCTCGGGCATGTCGTGGGCCATCTTGATCGCCACACCGCCACCGAACGAGTGGCCGACGAGCACCGCCGGCTCGTCGATGCCGAGCACATCGAGCAGGTCCGCCACCCATTTGGCGTAACCGCTCATCGAGAACGACTCACCCTTGAGATCGCCACTGCCGCCGAAGCCGGGCAGCGACGGGGCGATCACGTAGCAGCCTTGGGCGGCGATGGCCTCGATGACCTTGCGGTAGGTGTGCTGCGCCAACGCCCAACCGTGCAGCAGCACCACGGGCATGCCCTCTCCCGCGACGCTGTAGGCAGCCGGCTTGGACTGCACCCACGTGCGCTGGTCGACCACGATCACCGGGAGCGAATCCTTACGACTTGGCCCGCCGCTCACGGTAATCGCGGGCAGCGCCCTCTTCGGGTTCGACTTCGAGGGTGATGCCGTCAATCGCCACGACCTTCAACCCGGCACCGGCCTTGATCGGAGTGGCCCGGTTCGTGCGCGCTCGCCACCGCGCCCCTTCCACCAGCGCCACGCCATCGGGGTCGATCGTGGTGGTCGCCGTTCCTTCGTGGCCGATCATCCACTCGCGACCGATCGTCGGCGTCGCGAATCGCGTTCGGACCATCGACGGCATGCCGACGATGAACGTCAGCATCACTCCGGCGACACCGACGACCAGGGTGATCCACCCCAGTCGCAGGCTGTTGCCGGGCACCGGCTCGTACAGGTACCACGCACCGAAGATGAACAGCACGATGCCGACGCCGGTCCACGTGCGAGGTATGCCCACCTGCACATCGATTGCAAACGCAAGCATCGACAGCACGAGCAACGCGACGGCGATCGGTCTCGCCGGCAGTGCGCTGAGCCCGTAGCAGCCGAGGACCGCGCACACTGCGCCCACCCCACCGGCGATGCCGACACCGGCGGTGAAGAACTCGAACAGGAGCAATGCCAACCCGATGACAAAGAGGAGGAACGCCATCGGCGGACTGGCCACCGTGTGCATGACCTCGTCGACGAGACCGAGCCCGCTGAACACGGGAACGGTGGAGACGTTCTCCTCCTCACCCTTGTCGTTCAACTGCTTGACGACCGTGTTGACGAGGTGACCGTCGATCGTCTTGCCGTCCATCGCCAGGATCATGTTGCGAACGGTCGGCACGCCTTCGTCGGTGGTGTCCAACTTCAATGCCCCTGCGGCGCGAGCCTCGTTGAAGCTCATCGTTCCGTTGATCAATTCGTCGGTGGCGTCACCGAAGCTGATCGGTGCGCCGTCGACGATCAATGGCGAACTGATGTGACCGATCCTGCTACCGCCGACCATCGCCGTGACGTCGGCGACGGCCATCAGCTGCGCCGGCAAGCCGTAGGCGCGCGAGCCACGTGACGGGCCGACCCAGATGCCGATCGGCACCTTGGCATC
>DATBKA010000691.1:0-6632 GCA_036556105.1 Ilumatobacteraceae bacterium
GCCGCCGGGAGCGGGCGGACCACCATCAGGTCCCCCACCGGGGCCCCCAGGCGCGGCCATGGCCGCGCCCGCCGCCTCGGCCCTCGTGGCCCCACCGACCGGACCGGCCAGCGCCGCCCCGGGAGGTGCCCCTGGCGCGCCTGCCGCGCCGGCCTCCGGCCCAGGCTCCAGCGAGGCTCGCCAGATCGCCGCCGCCCTCGTCGCCAAGCCACCTCCTCCGTCGAGCCCTGGCGCCGGGCCGGCGTTGCCGACACGCACGCCACCGCCCAGCGGACCTCCGCCCGCCGCCGGACCACCATCGGGCCCGCCGCCGAGCGCCGGCCAGCCGGCAGCAGTGCAACCGGCCGCGGTCCAACCGCAGGCACCGGTGCGCAAGAAGCCGCCGAAGGTGCAACCCGGCAAGCCGACGCGAACCCCACAGAAGGGTGACCTCATCTGCGGCGACTGCGGCGAGGTCAACTCGCCAGGGCGCAAGTTCTGCAGCCGGTGCGGCTCGTCGTTGGCGGAAGCTGCCGTCGTCAAGATCCACTGGTGGAAGCGGATCTTCCGGCGCAAGCCGAAGTCGGCGATGGCCGGCGAACGTCCATGGCAGGCCAAGCAAGGCGGCAAGAAGAAGCCGAAGCGACATGGGCTGGCCAAGTACATCGCCCCCGTTCGCCGCGTGCTCAGCATCGTGCTGCTGTTGCTCGGGATCCTGTACGGCGTCTACTCACCGTTCCGCAACTGGGTCAACGACCGATACACGTCCGGCAAGGACAAGGTGATGTCGATCATCCACCCGCAGTTCGATCCGGTGACCGCCGGCCCCGGCACGACGTCGAACGAGGTGACGCCGCTGGATCCGGAGCATCCGGCGCTGAACGCAACGGATGGATTCAAGAACACGTACTGGTTGAGTCCTCCACCGACGGAAGGCTTCCGCCCCGAGCTCGAGGTGTTCCTCACCGAGAAGATCGATCTCGCCAAGATCATCGTGCGCAGCGGCGCGTCCGACGACTTCCAAGGTCACCATCGGCCGAAGACGTTGTTGTTCATCTTCGACAACGGCAATCAGTACGAGGCGCAGTTGAAGAACACGCCCGACGCGCAGACCGTGACGATCAAGAGCGGCAAGGGAGTGCAGCACTTCAAGATCGCCGTCACCGCGATCTACGAGTCGATCAACGGCACCGACATGGGCTTGACCGAGATCGAGTTCTTCAAGAAGAAGTGATCGATCGGTGACTACGCCCATGGACCTCGACCTCGACATCAGCGACGCCTACAACCGGATTGCCGACACCTGGTATCCGATCTTCTCGTCGATGAGTCAGCAGACGATGCCCGTGGCCGCGTGTGCGTACCCGATCAACATGGGCGAGCAGACGATCGCCGCGATTCGCGATGACGTGCAGCCCGAGGACTACTTCTTGCGCTGGCAGATGGCGATGGGCTCCGCCGAGTATCACCTCTATTGCCACTGGCAAGGCCGGGCGCTGCAACGCGACGACGCCCGGTACTTGTTCATCGAGAACGCCGTCGGTTGGGTCGATTGGCTCGGCGGTGACGCAGCGGGACAGCTCGACGTACAGGTCGCCTTCGGGCGCCCGTACTTCGACAACCTCGTCGCCACGTTCGTCGTCGACTTCTACGTGAAGGAGGCAGATCAGGAGGGGACGGCGAGCCGCGAGGTTCACCGCTCCTTCCAGATCTACGCCGACGGTCGCCGCCAACAACTGTTCTGAAAGACTGCTCTGTGTGTTTTCTGTGACCACAGAGAACGACAGTCGGTCTATGCGCTCGCACAGAGGACGGGCACGTCGCTGATGGTGGCTGACAGCTGGCCGCCGTCAGGAGACGCCGAGGTCGGCCATCATCTCCTGCCACGATCGGCGGACTCGCTCGGCGGAGGCCTTGTCGTTGGCTTGCTCGAGGGACTCAATCTGGAGACGCCACAGCGCGTCGGCGTAGCGATCGACGGCAAGTCCTCGCTCCGACATCCGCGTCGCCTCGGCAGGCATGCCCAGCTTCAACGCGGCCTCGCCGCCGATCGTGCACGCCCGCACCATGTCGAGGCGCAACGAGTCGCGCTGGGCGACCACCCAGTCGGCGGGGCCCTCGTCGAGCAGCAGATCGCCGCGATAGGCGTCGATCGCTCGCGTCGCCTCGTCGAGCGCGCTTCGATGATCACCGCGCGACCAGGCCGCAGCGGCGGTGGCGAGTGATCGCTGGAAGTTGCGCACGTCGAAGTCGGCGTCGCTGCTGAGCTCGAGCTGGTACGTGTCGCCCTGGCGAACGATCCCCGGTGCCTGTTCCGGCATCACCTTGCGCAGCGACGACACCGCCACCTGCAAGCTGCGCAACGCGGCGTCGGGATCGACATCGGGCCAGAACGCCTCCATCAGCACCTCGCGATGCACCGGTCGCCCGGCGTGCAGGGCCAGCAAGCGGAGCACAGACAGCGCCCGGGGTCGGACAGTCGACAGGTCGATCGGAGTGTCGTCGATGTCCACTTCGAGGGCCACGAAGCAGCGCAAGCTCATCGACGTGGACGTCACTGGTGGCAACACGACCGGTTGGATGCTGGCCCCACCGCGAAGTTGATCGACGAGACCGATCATGGCCGTCGCGCCGAGCTGATCGAACGACTTCGCGGCGATCTCGAAGGTCGTCGACGGATCCTCGCCGCGCAACACCCGCCCAGCGCCTTCGAACAACAAGGCCAGCGCCGCGCCCCACGGGTCGGAGTCGCGCTCGCAATCATCGTGCACGGCACGCGCTGCCTCGCAGCCATCGCCTTGCGTCGTGAGCGCCAACGATGCCCGCGTCATGCGCGCCACCCAACCGAGGCCACAGCGCTGGACGACTGAGGCGACCTGCTCGATGCGCGCCGGCTCCCACGGCTCGCCGTCTTCCTGCATCGAGCGCAGGCCTTCGGCGACGACCAACCCGAACTCGGCGATCGCCGCTGACCGGCTGTCGGCCAGCGGATGGCGAATCACCATCGACAGCACCTCCGCCGCGGCGTCGGGCTGATTCGAGATCAGCATCGCCAGGCCGTGCCCGAGCACCGCCGCGAGCTCTCCCGGCTCTGCCGATTCGAGGTCGTTGAAAAGCGTGGAGACGTCGGCCGCATCGAGCAGGTCCGCACCCTGGGCAATGCGTCTCAGCTGGCCCAACCACCCACACGGCGCTGGCGCCTCGGGATCGGACCATCCAGCCAGCGCGGCACGCTCCTCCTCACACGCACGAACCACGGTGTCGATCGCCGCGCCGGCGATGGCGCGGTCATAGTCGCGGATCGCCGCACCGAGCCGGCCGTTGACGGTCCGCTCGCGCGCCCGCGCCAGCAGCAGATACGAATCGTTCTCCACGATCGTGGCCGGCACGAGCTCGATCCACGCGTCGCCCGCAACTCGCCCGATCAGTGACGGGTGATCCATCCGGTGAACGACCAGCCGGCTGACCGCCGACCAATCGCCGGCGCGACTGAACGCGTGCAGCGCCTCGTCGATGCGATCTTCCGCCTCGAGCAGCTCACCGACGCGGCGGTGGTGGGCGATGGCCCCGGCGACACCGAGCCGCTGTTGCAGCACTGCGTCGAGATGGGCACGGAGCACTTCGTGGTATCGGTAGGTGCCGTGCAGGTCGACGGAGATCGTGAACAACTGGTTGTGCTCGAGGTGCTCGAGCACGCTGGCCGAGTCGTTGCGCCCGGTCAGCTTGTCGCACAGCGCACCCGTCAGCACCGGCAGCGCCGACGTGTCGACGAGGAACGACTGGAGGTCGGCGGGGAGCCCGGCGAGCACGTTGCGGGCGAGGTAATCACGGCCGACCCGAGTCGAACCGAGCTCACCGATCAGACGGCGGCGCACGTCGAGCGGTTGGTCGCGAGCCGCCAAGTTGTAGAGCTGCAGCCCGGCGGCCCAACCCTCGGTGCGCGTGATCAGCATCGCCACGTCGGTCGGCCCGAGGATCATGTCGTAGTGCTCGCGGAACAACCGGTCGGCTTCCCACGTACGGAAGCGCAAGTCGTCGGCGGTGATCTCCAGCAGTTCGTCGTCGAGCAGCAGCCGGCTGAGATCGAACTCCGGGTGGCTGCGCGTGCCGGCTGCGATCACCAACTTCGGCGGCTGGCGGTCGATCAAGCTGCCGAGCTCGGATTCGGCCATCGTGGAGGCGATCCCGTGGAGGTCGTCGATCACCAGGGCGACGCGTTCTCCCGCCCATCCGTCGAGTCCCGCCGCCAACGACGCCGGTGACGTGCCATCGAGTTCGACGCCGATGGCCGCGCCGACCAGACGGGCGATCTCGGCGAGGCAACCGTCCGGCGATGTCTCCAACTGATCCGCCGAGCACCAGGCGACCGACTCCGATCGCGCGGCGAACTGACGAAGGGCCGTCGTCTTGCCTGAGCCGGCGGGAGCGACCACCAGCGTCACCCGATAGAGCCACAACTGATCGAGGAGGGCGTCGACGCGCTGGCGCGACAGGGCTCCGCCAGTTCGTCCGCGAGTGTTTGTGGACCTCGGCGCGACCCTCATCGCCGTCCCTTCGAAACCCGTAGCAACGGAGCTGCACGGTATCTTAAGTGCGTCCGCGTGTCCACGGAACGTGGTCGATCGCTCACAAGAGAATGAGCCGGCAAGAGTTGCTCAAGATACGCGCTGCGGGTGAGACAGCCGTCCGCGAACGGGTCGAGTTGCTCCCAAGCGAGTTGCATGGGCGCGTTGTGAGCCACCCGTGGCATATTTCCGCGCCCAAGCCGGGGTCATGGGCGCGTTGTGAGCCATCCGTGGCATACTTTCGCGCCCAAGCAGGGCCGGGGTCCGGGGGGGCCGGGGAGTCAGGCGGTCTGGGTTTGCATCTGTCCGGGGCTGACGATGCTGATCATCCCTCCCCAGGCGCATTGGCAGGTGCACTGCGCAGTGAGCGCCGGCGCGCCGTTGATCTGCACGGTGGGCGAGCCAGGGGTCCACGGCGCGGTCGTCACGGGGATGCACGGCTGCGGTGTCAGCACCCCCATCGCTGCCGAGGTCGCTGCGGCGACCTGCGGGTTGGACATGCTGATGCACATCCCGAACGGCATGATGTTGACGTTGGGGGCGAAGTCCTGGATGGTCGCGGCCATCTGGCCGCCCGCCTGAACGGGCTTGCCCTTCGGCACGACGGTCAGGGCCGACGGGGCGACCCCGAAGCTGCACATGACCTGCGCTGTACCGACGACTTGGACGCCCACGCCCTCACGGTAGACGACTTCGATCCCGGTGAGACCGGCCACTGGCGAACGCGACCGGTCACCACGCGTTGCCCGATCGGGCAATCAATCCCGCAACCGGCCGGCCAACACTCGACCGGCGGCATGCCATCCACACATCCCATGGACGCCCGCACCTGGAGGTGTCGACGCCGAACAGAGGAACAGCTCGGGGTTCGGTGTCACGTACGGCCTCGTCGCGACCGTCGGCCGGAACACCAGCTGCAGCCCGTTGTGCGCGCCACCGGCGATGTCGCCACCGACGTAGTTGGCGTTGTACGCCTGCAAATCGTGCGGCGCAGCCACGTGGCGAGCGAGCACGAGATCACGGAACCCGGGAGCGAACCGTTCGAGTTGGCGCTCGATCGCCTCCGACGCGTCGCCGGCGTATCCATGAGGTACGTGCGCGTACGTCCACAGCGTGTGCTTGCCGAGCGGTGCTCGACCGGCGTCGAACAGCGACTGCTGGACGACGAGCACCATCGGCCGTTCCGGCATGCGCCCCTCGGCGACGTCGGCCTCGGCGCGCCGCAACTCGGCGTACGTGCCGGCGACGTGAACGGTGCCAGCGCGCCGGCACGCCTCGTTCGTCCATGGCACCGGCCCGTCGAGGGCGTAGTCGACCTTGAACGCGCCCGGGCCGTGACGGAAGCGCAGCAGGCGCCGAACATAGCGAGGGGGCAGCGCGTCACCGGCGATCGACGCCACCTGCGCCGGATTGGTGTCGAAGAGGACCACGCGATGGGGTGGCAATTCGGCGAGGGACCGCACCAACTCGCCCGTGCGCACCTCGCCGCCCACCTCGACCAGTCGCGCCAGCAGTGCGTCGGCAACGGCCTGCGAGCCGCCGGCGGCGACCGGCCAGCCGCGGGCGTGCGCAGACCCCGCCATCGTCAACCCGAACGCGGACGTGAGCGGTCGGGTGAGCGGAAGCATGGCGTGTGCCGCGCAGCCGGCGAACAGCGCCGCCGCCTCATCAGTCCGGAACCGCCGGGCGATCTGCGTCGCCGGGCGCAGCGCAGTGACACCGAAACGGCCGAGCACCAGCGGATGACGAGGTAGGGAGACGACCGGGCCGAGCAACTGCAACACGAGCTCGTCCCAATGGTCGACGACGGGGCGCACCATTCGCCGCCATGCAGCACCGTCTGCGCCGAGCCCATCGGCCGTGTCGTCGACGGAACGGTGCAGCACCGCGGCGCGTCCGTCGTCCAGCGGGTGGGCGACCGGTATCTCCGGCAGCGTCCACTTCAGTCCGTAGCGCCCCAGCTTCGAGAGTGAGAGTGCCGGCGAGTCGACGGCGAGGGCGTGCACCGCGGCACACACGTCGTGCACGAATCCCGGCAACGTCAGCTCGGCGGAGCGAGTGCCGCCACCGGGCCGATCTCCTGCTTCG
>DATBKA010000692.1:0-1942 GCA_036556105.1 Ilumatobacteraceae bacterium
GGCACCGACGAGCGTCGCGCCAACGGCAAGGTCGTCACCGGAGATGCCACTCGACGGGCCCGCGTCGAGGCTGATGCTGGTCGGGATCGTCGCCGGCGGAGTGGGTGCCCCGATCGGCACTCCAGGCGTGTAACCGTCGCCGAGGTTGTTGTCGAAACCGACCAGGCCGACGCCGTTGACCGCCTGAACGATGTAGCGCACATCGCTGTTCGACTGCCCGCTTGGGATTGCAAACGTGCCGGTCCACAACGTGGAATCGATCGGATCCTGCACGAGGTCCACCGACTGCCATGCGCCGTGCAGTGGGCCGGTCTCGGCCGTGTACGTGACCCAGGCCTTCTGGATCCCCGCCGACGGATCGCCGGTGACGTGGGCGCTGACCGTCACCGACCCGCCGAGCGGTGGCGTGGTGTCGGTGACCCCGGAGATCGACGGTGGCGCAGCGAGTGCGGGTGTGTTGGTACCGTACGTGCTGGTGTTGGCGCTGTAGAAGAGCTGCAGGCCGAGCTGCGAATAGGCCCGCTCGGTGTTGGTCGCCGTGTTGCCGGGGTCGGTGCGGTACTGCACCGGCGTCGTGATCAACCGCGTTCGACCATCCGTGCCGTTGTTGTCGAGTGCGCCGAACTGGTTCACGGTGGCGATGCGCTGCGGGTAGAACACCGGCGAGAGGAAGTCGGTGTGCACGCCGTTCTGTTCCGTGGTCGGCGCACCGGTCAACGGGATGACGCCCGTCGTGTCGGAGTACGTGCCGCTGACGAAGCCGACGCCGCGCAACACCTCGCCCGTCGTGCTCGTCACGTCGGCGATCTGCTTCGGCAGCGCCGGCAGCCCGGGAGCCGACTGCACGCCATCCGGTCCCGAGTACCAGTGGAACGAGTCGCCGGTGGGTGTGCCGTCGACATCGAGCACCGGCTTCGGCGCAGACGGGGTCAGTTGCGGCGACACCGTGAACGGCGCGGTCGTCAACCCGAGGACGGCACCGGGCCCTGTTGGCACGAGCGCCGGCGTGATGCCCGCACCCGTTCCCGGCGCCGTCGTGCGACCCGAGGGCAGGTCGAGCGCGGTCATCGGCAAGCCGTAGAGCGTCGCTTCGATCAGCGCCTTCTGGTCGATCCCGGTGAGGTTCGTCACCTGCGACAGGTACGACTGCTTGGCACCGACCAGCGCCGGGCCGATCGGCACCGGACCCGAGCCGATGCGCAACTGGCTGGTGAGCAAGGTGTAGAGCTTGGCGCTGTAGGCGACGAAGTCGGTGTCCGCGTACTGATATCCGGTGCCGCCGATGAACGTCGCCCGCTGCTTGGCCATCTCCTCGGCCCAGTCGAGACCAACGGTCAGCCCTGGCACGCCGTCAGCATCGAGCAGGTTGTAACCGGTGTGGCAGCCGGGGCTGATCACCAGCGAGTTGGTGAACAGGTTGGGGTGGGCGTCGAGGTCAGTGGTGGCCAGCGTGGTGGCGTAGTCGGCGGCGAGGGTGTTGTTGGCGCTGAAGTGCCCGGCAAGGAAGACGAGGTCGTGGCGCGATCCGAGGAGGGAGTTGGCGAGATCCGTCGCCGTCCACGATTTGTCGCGGCTTGGCGATCCGACGGTGATGTCGGTCGTGGGGACACCTTGATCGGTGATGAGAGTGTCCGTGCGCCCCGTGACTCCCAGTCCGGCAGCGAAGTCGCTCTGCACCAAGTCGGCGGCGCTGGTGAGGAAGTCGTAACCGGTGACGAGTGACGAGGTCGGTGTGGGCAGCACCCCGTTGGCGAGAGCGAGGAACTCGGTGATCGCCCCGCTGATCTCGTCGGGAGTCTCGACGAGGCGGCCGACGGCCAGATCGGGCACCGGCAGGACCGTGCCTTTGATGTCGACGTCGCTGACCGCGCCGTAGGCGTCTTGGCCGAGCACGTAGTTGCGGCGCAGGCTGGCCTCCGACGCGCTGCTGTCGAGCGTCGGT
>DATBKA010000693.1:0-1503 GCA_036556105.1 Ilumatobacteraceae bacterium
AGCGTGCAGACTTGGGCGACTTCTGCACGCCGCAAGGCAACGACGCGATGGGAGGCAGCATGCCGGAGGAGTTCGAAGGGGATCTGACCGGATCCGTGTTCTGGGGCGCCGATCTCAGCGGCGCGACGTTCCGCGACGTCAACCTCACCGACGTGAAGATCAGCCATGCCTGGATCGTCAACGCGGACATCGACGCACTGGTCGACAACCTCGTCATCAACGGTGTCGACGTCACCGCCTATGTGAACGAGCGCGACGAGTGGTACCCGTTGCGAGGGATGCTGCGCCCATCAGACCCCGAAGGCATGCGCGCCGCGTGGGCGGCGCTCGAAGCGGAGTGGGCGACGACGATCGCCCGAGCGCAGGCGCTGCCCGAGGAGAAGCTGCACGAGTCCGTGAACGGTGAGTTCAGCTTCGTCGAGACACTGCGGCATCTCGTCTTCGCCGTCGACAAGTGGTTCACGGTGCCGGTCCTCGGCGAGCAGTTCGATCCGATGGGACTGCCGAACCGCGGCTCGCTGGACTTCCCGTGGCCGGGCCTCGACTACGGCCTGCGTCCGTCTGTGGCGCAGGCCCTCGCCGTGCGCGCCGACCGCGCCACGCGCCTGCGCAACTACCTGGCCACGATCGCCGCGACCGACTTCACTCGCCCGATCGATGTCCTCGAGAACGGCCCGAACCCGTTGCTGGAGTGCATCTACACGGTCTTCGAGGAGGAGTTCTGGCACAACCGCTACGCGCTACGCGATCTGGCCGCGTTGGAAGAGTCTGCGTAGCGCTCAGCGACTGAGGGCGCGGCCGACGAGCGCCCCGGCGAGCCGATTGGCGGCCAACGCGTCGTCGATGAAATCCGCCAGCGAGAAGAAGCCGTGGTACATCCCGCTGAAGCGCACGTGGCTCGTCGGGACGCCGAGCGACGCCAACCGCGACGCGTACGCGTCGCCTTCGTCACGCAACGGGTCGTACTCGGCGGTGATCACCAGCGCTGGCGGTGACGCCGCCAGCTCCTCGTCGTCGGCGAACTGTGGGGACACTCGCGGATCCTTCAACAGCGCCGGGTCGTTGCCGGTGTAGTGGCCGACGAACCAGCGGACGCCCTCGGCGGTGAGGGCCGGCCCGGCGGCGTTCTCGACATGGCTCGGGAACCCGCATGACAGATCGGTAGCGGGGTACACGAGGAGTTGGAAGCGCAACGGCACGTCGGTGACGTGGCACACGACCGCGGCGAGGTTGCCGCCCGCTGAATCGCCGCCGATGGCCAGCCGTGCCGGATCGCAACCGAGCGAGGCTGCGTTGGCATGGGCCCAACTGGTCGCCGTCAGCGCGTCGTCGAGGGCCGCCGGATACGGGTGCTCCGGGGCCAGCCGGTACTCGACGCTCAGCACAGCATGACCACTGCTGTTGGCGAGGATCCGGCACAGGTTGTCGTGGGTCTCGATGCTGCCGATCACCCAGCCGCCGCCGTGGAGGTACACGAGCAACCCGAGGCCATCGCGGTCGTTG
>DATBKA010000694.1:0-6060 GCA_036556105.1 Ilumatobacteraceae bacterium
GCCGCCTGCTCAGGAGGCCCTCTACGAGCCGAACCCGTATCGCACGTCGGACCACGACCCCGTCGTCGTCGGATTGCACCTGACCAGCTACGACTTCAGCGGGTTCTTCCGGCCCGTCGACAACCTGCCGACGACGAACACGGTCAAGGCCGGCCAGGCGGTACCCGTGAAGTTCAGCCTCAACGGGAACCAGGGCCTCGACATCTTCGCCATGGGTTACCCGAAGATCGAGTTCGTGTCGTGCACGACCTCGGCCGCCGATGCCATCGAAACGACCGTGACTGCGGGCAATTCCAGCCTGGCGTACGACCCGTCGTCAGATCAGTACACGTACGTCTGGAAGACGAACAAGGCCTGGTCCGGCAAGTGCGGGATGTTGCGGGTCCGCTTCGCCGACGGAACGACACAGTCGGCGTCCTTCAAGTTCAAGTGATCGGTTCCGCCGTCGGATCCGTAGGCATGCACATGCTCGCATCGTGACGTTCGGCCCTTGCCGTTGGACGGGCGATGCGAGATCGTCCATGGCGGGGTGATGCTGTGAACACCACGTCCGGGCCGCCGCTGCCTCCACTTCCACATGGCGCTCACCTGTTGGCGCCACTCATCGAACGGTTCCAGCGCGAGCCGGCCAGTGTCCTCGCGGCTCGCCGCGTTGGCGACCAGTTCGTCGATGTGACCGTCGCCGAGGTGTTCGCGTCGGTCCGGCGGGTCGCCAAGGGGTTCATCGCCTCTGGGGTCCAGGTTGGGGACCGGGTCGCGCTGATGTCGCACACGCGGCTGGAGTGGACGATCCTCGACTATGCCATCCTCGCCGCCGGAGGAGTGACGGTGCCGATCTACGACACATCCTCACCCGACCAGATCCATTGGATCATCGAGGACAGCGGCGCCGTGATGTGCGTGGTCGAGACGCCGGCGATGCTCGCCGACTTCGAGCAGATCCGGCCCGATCTCAACGGCTGTCGAGAAGCGCTGGTGATCGACCAGGGTGGCATCGAGGAGCTCGAACGTCGCGGCGTCACTATGCCCGACTCCGACCTCGAAGCTCGCATCGCCACCCTCGACGTCGACTCGATCGCCACCATCATCTACACCTCGGGCACGACCGGGCGACCGAAGGGTTGCATGCTCACCCATGGCAACCTGCGCATCAACGCAGCTCAGGTGCTCGACGCACTCGGTCCCGAGCTGCGACCCGACGACACCGGCCTGCTGTTTCTTCCTCTCGCTCACGCCTTGACGAAAGGCAATGCGCTGTTCGACGCCGCGGCCGGGATCAGTCTCGGCTTCGCAACCGACATCGCTCATCTCCCCGAAGAGCTGCAGTCGTTCCGTCCGACGACGATGGCGGCGGTGCCGCGCATCTTCGAGAAGGTGTACAACACGGCGCGGAACAAGGCGACGCGCGAGCGCAAGGGCAAGATCTTCGATTATGCGTCCGCAGTTGCGATTCGCTGGTCTCGCGAACGCACTGCTGGCCGGATCTGGCCGTGGACCAGCGTCGAGCACCTCCTGTTCGACAGCCTCGTGTACGGCAAGCTGCGGCATGCTTTTGGTGGCAGGTTGCGCCTGTGCTTCAGCGGAGGTGGTCCGCTGGGGGAGCGGCTGACGCACTTCTTCGCCGGCGTCGGGGTTCAGATCTACGAGGGCTATGGGCTGACGGAGACGAGTCCGACGCTGACGCTGAACCGTCCCGGCGCCTGGCGGCCTGGCACGGTCGGCCGGCCACTCGCCGGCACGTCGATTCGAATCGCCGACGACGGCGAGATCCTCGCCAAAGGCCCGCAGGTGTTCCCGGGGTACTGGCACAACGACCAAGCGACCGCCGAGGTGTTCGACGACGATGGCTGGTTCCGCACCGGCGACATCGGTGAGCTCGACGACGACGGCTACCTGCGCATCACCGGCCGCAAGAAAGAGCTGATCGTCACCGCCGCCGGCAAGAACGTTGCACCTGCCCTGCTCGAGGATCATCTGCGGGCACACGAGCTGATCAGCCAAGCGGTCGTGGTCGGCGATGCCCGACCGTTCATCGCCGCCTTGATCACGATTGACTCCACGGCGCTGCCGGACTGGGCGCTGGTGCACGGCCATCACAACGTGGCTCCCCCCGATCTGATCGAGTCGGCCGACCTCAGAGCGGCGATCCAACAAGCAGTCGACGCGGCGAACAGCACCGTGTCGCGACCGGAGTCGATCCGCGAGTTCGCGATCCTGCCGCGAGATCTGACCATCGAGTCCGGCGAGTTGACGGCGACGCTGAAGGTCCGCCGGGCTGTCGTCGAGAAGCTCTACGCGGACTACATCGACCGCATCTACGCGGGGTGACGTGATGGGCGATCCGTGCCACGATCCCTCCGCCGAGGGCGAGATCGATCAGACCCAGACCGTGTACACGCTTCGCGATGGCGGTCGGATCCTCGTGCGACCATTGCGGGCGAGCGACGCACCGGAGCTCGCTGCGCAATATGAGGAGCTGTCCGCGCCGGCGCGGCGGTTGCGCTTCTTCAACGCTCCCGAGCACCTCTCCGGTCAGCTGCTCGAGTACCTGGTCGACATCGATGGTGACAACCGCTTCGCCCTCGGCGCGCGCATGCTCGACGAGCCAGGGCAACCGGGGGTCGCCGTCGCCCGCTACGTGCGCGATCACGACGATCCGACAACCGCCGAAGCGGCCGCGACCGTGCTGGATTCCTACTGCAGCCGAGGCATCGGCACGATTCTGCTGACCTCGCTCGTCGACGTGGCCCGAGCTCACGGCATCACGACGTTCACGGCCAGTGTGATGTGGGAGAACCGGGCCCTGCTCGACTCGCTTCGCGCCTACGGGGCCGTCGTCGAGCCCGACGAGCCGGGCGTTGCCGCGGTCAGCGTGGAGCTGCCTCGCGATGCCGAGGAGTTCGCCGGATCGACGCTGCACCGGGTCCTGCAGGCCGTGGCTCAGGCGGTTCGGTTCGGAGCAGCGCCAAACCACCACCGCGACGACTGACCGAACGGACGGCTTGCGTTTGACGCCGGAAGCCCCGTAGAGGGCCGCGAACGTCAAACGTGATGGAACATCGGCCACGGACCTGGGTCTTTTGACCCTGGAGGAACACCCGTTCGGGGCATTGGATGATCGTGTGACTCACCGTGTGAGCGCCATGACTCTCTGTAAACAAGAAGGGCGGACAACATGACAGCCCCATTTGCAGTTCCTGCGCCGCGCCGGAGCGTCCGCATCAGCGCCATGGCCCTCCTCGCCGTTGGCGCTGTGCTGGTCGTGCTGGGGATCCTGCAGACCACCACGTCGCACGTCACCGGCACCGGTTGCCCGAGTGGCACGACGCTGCTCGCCAAGTTCGAGTACGAGCACCATCGCTACAACTTCGTCGGTCCCAGCGGGAACCAGGGGATCGTGTCGATCAGCCATGCTGACGAGGACGGAGGCGATGCCCACTCCTCGGTGCCGATCAAGGCGGTCGTCGTGAAGGGTGGAACTCACTCCAAGATCGTGTGGTACACCCCGGCGCAGACCAACCTGCACTTCTCCAACTCGGGGTTGTCGGTCGGCCACGGCAACACGCCCGACATCTCCAACGTGCAGTTCTGCAAAGTGGTGCCTCCGCCGGTCACGACGCCGACCGAGCCGCCAGTGACCGAGCCGCCAGTGACCGAGCCGCCAGTGACCGAGCCGCCAGTGACCGAGCCGCCGGTGACGCAGCCGCCGGTGACCGAGCCGCCGGTGACGCAGCCGCCGGTGACGCAGCCGCCGGTGACGCAGCCGGCGACGACGCCACCGCAGAACACGCAACCGTCCGACTCGTCCAGTTCGACCTCGACCTCGGTCGAACAAGAGCCGGTCATCGTCACCTCGACTTCGATCGTCACCCAAGGCAGCACCCAGTCGCTGCCGCACACCGGTGCGCCGTCGGCGGCGCTCATCGCCCTCGGTCTCACACTGGTCGCCTCCGGAGGCACGCTCCTGGTCATCTCCCGAGCACGCACCCGGCGTGCGGACAGCTGAGCAGCGTCAGGTCGAGCGATGCGGCACCACCGCATCCTCGGCCGCGTCGTTGCCCTGGTCTCCGTCGCCACGGTCGCCACGTCGATAGCACTTCTCCGTTCCTCACTTGTGCTGATCGTGGTGACCGTGACGATGGCCATGATCTGGGGAGCCCTACCGCAAGCAGTTGACGCGTGGTTCGGCGCGGACGAGGAGGCAGTCACACCTCCAATCGGAGTCCGTCCGGGCACGTTCACGATCGCCGTGCACGTCCGCGGGCAGGCGGCTGAGCTCAGCCGAGTCACGGTGGATGCGGCTGTGACGGTGGCGCCGACGATCGTGCTCGCAACTCATGCGACGGCCCTCGAACGGTTGGGGCCGGTGGCCTGCCCGACCGTCCTGGCAGGAACCGTCGAGGAAGCCCTCAACGCCGCGGCCGAGCAGGTCGACACCGACGCCGTGCTGGTGGTGTCCGCAGGCTCGTTCGTCGAAGCCGGCGCAGCAGCGACGGCAGCGGGCCGGATCTGCGATGGCGCCGGGTGGGTCGTCGGCCGATCGCGAACGTTCAATCGGGACGGCTTCAGCCCGCTGGTGCGCGGCAGGCTCGGTCGTCATCTCCGCGCCTCGGCACGCTCGGCCGGACTGCAGCTTTGGGAGCCGAACGCGACCGTGTTGAGCACGTCGTTGTTGCGCCGCTACCCGCTCCCTGCCGGGCGGCCATGGGGCGCGATCCTGCGCGACCTGCAGGTGCGTGGCTACTCAGGTGAGCAGGACGAGTCGACACTGTCGATGACGGCCGAACCTGTCGACTCCCAGTCGTACTGGCCGGCTTCGGTGATGCGTCGTCGCCGCGCCGTGGCCGACCTTGCCGATGCCGTC
Source organism: Ilumatobacteraceae bacterium (assembly GCA_036556105.1). Classification (GTDB taxonomy): domain Bacteria; phylum Actinomycetota; class Acidimicrobiia; order Acidimicrobiales; family Ilumatobacteraceae; genus JAENVT01. The sequence goes on from DATBKA010000694.1 coordinate 4,865, forward strand.
GTGACCACGCGGGGTCGGCCGCGTTGGTTGGCGGGCGGTCTGCTGCTCCGCGAGCTCGATGGCTTGGTCCTGACTGTCTGGTTGCTCAGCCCATGGTTGTTGACGCGAGTGAACAGCTCCGCGTTCCGCGCTCCGTTGTGGGTGCTGACGGCGTTGGTCGCGGTCCCGGCAACTCTGCGCTGGGTCGGGCAACGAAGGCTTCATGGAATGCGTCTGCATCCGCTGGAAGACATGTTGGCCTTCGCCTTCGACGCTCCTGGGTCGGTGCTGGCGTTGCCGACCTTGTTCACTCGCCGCGTGCGACCAACTCGCGTTCGGCTGCCTGGTCAACCATTGGTCGTCGCCGGAGTGGTCTTCGCCGCGTTCACGATGTTTCCCCTGCTGACTGGTGGCACCACCGCCCGGCGCAGCGCGACCGTCGGTCTGGCACTGACCGAGCTCGGCTTGCTCTGGCTGATGGCGATGCGCGTCATCTTTCAGCGCAACTGGATGCGCGCCATCTATCGAGTCCGCACCTCGTTGCCGATCACGGTCGAGGGTCAGCCGGCACGGACGGTCGACGTGTCGCCGGCCGGGATCGCCGTGTCCGGATGGTCACATCCCTTGCCGGCCGGTTCTCGGGTCGAGCTGGAGATCGGGCTCGATGACGGCTCGACCTTGTCCGCGCGTGGCACGGTCGAGGGATGGGCCGTTCGCGGGTCTCGCCCGGTCGCCGGGCTGTCCGTGGATTTCGACGCCGGCGATCGTGCCCGCTGGCTTGCCCAGCTGTCGCGGTCTGCCGCGGAGTCCATGGGCGCCGCCGCCCTCGTCGAGCGCGATGGTCGACCGGCTGCTGTTCGGAGGCCGGCGCTGCAGCGCTGGTCTCACCGCGCGGTCGTCACCGCGATTGCGTGCCTGTCGATCGGTGCGGTCGCTGCGTGCACGCTCGCCGTGTTGGGATATCGGCCGCTGATCGTGCGCAGCGGTTCGATGGAGCCAGCACTCGGGGTTGGTGACGTCGTGGTCGTCGAAGACGTCGAAGTACGCGACCTCGTCGTCGGTGACATCGCCACGCTGGCGGACCCAGCGATCGTCGACGACAGCCTGACGCATCGCGTCCGGTCGATCAGTGTCGATGGTGAGACGGTGACCCTGACGACACGCGGCGATGCGAACGAAGACGACGAGACGTTCACGCTGCCCGCCGACGCGCTCGT
>DATBKA010000695.1:0-4208 GCA_036556105.1 Ilumatobacteraceae bacterium
CACGCCGCCAGCATCGCCAGCAGTCCGACGACGATCAACCACCACGTGATCGCCGCGGCGAGCACGAGCCCGGCAACGGCTGCAACCCCGAACGCAGCGAACGCAGCCAGCTTCACCTGTCGAGCCTCGGCCAGCCCGCCGGCGACGAGGCGGATCGGGCCGACGCGGACGTCGTCGGTGCCGCGCACGCCATCGCTGTAATCGTTGGCGTAGTTCACCCCGACCTGCAGCGCCAGGCTGACGATCAGGGCTGGGCCGACGCGCCACCACACCGGCGATGGCTCGCCGACCGCACAGCCGGCACCGATCGCGACGGGCACGACCGCGGCTGGCAGCGTGCGCGGCCGGGCACCGACTATCCACCGATTCACGGCGTCACCGTAGCCTTCTGCCCGTGCCCCACCTCGTTGCCATCGACCTCCCCGGCGGGTCGACGTTCGTCGACACACTGCGGCGGATCTGGGACGCTGGCGATGCTGCGTTTCCCATCGATCGACGGCTCCCGCCGGCGGCACGGGCCAGCCTCCTCGCCTCGATCGCACCCGACCGATTGATCGACGGCGACGGCGCGCACGACCTCGATGGCCATGGCGTGGAGCCGGGCGACGCCGTGGTCGTGGCAACGAGCGGCACGACGGGCGAGCCGCGCGGCGTCGTCTTGACGCACGATGCAGTCGAGGCATCGGCACGGGCCACCTCGGCCCGGATCGGCGTCGCCGAAACCGATGTGTGGTTGGCGTGCCTGCCCCTGGCTCATGTCGGAGGGCTGTCGGTCGTCACCCGCGCCCTCGTCACGGGAAACAGCCTCGTCGTGCACGACGGCTTCGACGCCGCCGAGGTTGAAGCCGAAGCACGGCGCGGCGCCACACTCGTCTCGCTCGTCGCCACTGCCCTCCGGCGTGTCGACGCTGCGCTGTTCCGACGCATCGTCCTCGGCGGCGCGCGCCCGCCCGACGGCCTCCCCGACAACGTGATCACCACGTATGGGATGACCGAGACGGGCAGCGGGGTCGTCTACGACGGCGTTCCGCTCGACGGTGTCGAGGTGCGACTCGACGCCGACGACGAGATCCACATCCGCTGCCCGATGCTGTTGCGCTGCTACCGCGACGGCTCCGTGCCGCTTCGCGACGGTTGGTTCGCTACCGGCGATCTGGGCGAGATCGCAGCGGATGGTCGGTTGGTGGTGCACGGCCGCCGGCAAGAGCTGATCATCACCGGCGGCGAGAACGTCTGGCCGGCCGCCGTGGAGTCCGCCATCCGCAGCCACCCCGGCGTCAGCGAGGTCGCCGTGTTCGGAGTTCCCGACCCCGAGTGGGGCCAGCGGGTGACGGCGTGGATCGTGCCCACGGACCGAGCCGCTGCTCCGTCGTTGGCGACGATCCGCGCCGCGGTGGTCGAGTCGCTGCCGCCGTTCATGGCACCGAAGGACGTGCACATCGTCGAGGCGTTGCCCACGACGACATCGGGCAAGGTGCTCCGCAGGCAGTTGCCGGCGAGCGGCTAAGGTCGACCGGAGATGCGGAACAGACATTCGGAAGCGACATTCCCTCTGGACGGAGCGGCCCACGGTGAGTGACGGCGCAACGGGGCTCCCGCCCACCTATTGGCGCCTCTGGACGGCAAGCACGATCTCCAACCTCGGCGATGGCGTGTTCATCGTCGCCCTCCCATTGCTCGCATCGCGACTGACCCGCAGCGAACTGTCGATCGCTTTCATCGGAGTCGCCGCGGCGTTGCCGTGGCTCGTCCTGTCGCTGCCCATCGGTGCACTCGTCGATCGCATCGAGCACCGCAAGCTGATGGTGCGCTCCGACGTGTTTCGCGCCGCGGTCGTCGGCGCATTGACGTTCGCCGTCGCCTCCGACCGAGCAACGATGTGGATGCTGTGGGTCGCCGCCGGCTGTCTCGGCGTCGCCGAGGTGTTCTTCGACAACGCGTCACAGGCGATCGTCCCCGACCTCGTCGAGCCCGAGCAGCTGGAGAAGGCGAACGGCCGGCGCTTCGCCGCCGAGACCGCGGCGAACAGCTTCGTCGGAACGCTGACCGGAAGCGTGTTGTTCGTGGCAGCAATGTGGTTGCCGTTCGGGATCGACGCCGGCAGCTTCGCGATCGCTGCCGCGCTGGTGTTCACGATCCGGCCTGCCACACGCGCCCAGGTGGAGGCCCGCTCGCGCCCGCCACTGCGCGCCGACATCGTCGAGGGCCTGCGCTGGCTGTGGCGCCACCAGGTGCTGCGCAGCCTCGCCGTTGCCGCCAGCCTTGCCGTGCTCGGGATGGAGATGATCGCTGCCATCTTCGTGCTGTTCGCCCAAGACCTCCTCGACCTCAGTGACCGGTTGTACGGAACGATCATCGCCGTCGGAGCTGTGGGCGCAGTGCTCGGTGGCATCCTTGCCGAACGGCTGACCAAGCGGTTCGGGTCGTTCGCCACCATCTATGGCGTCGTGATCGTGTGGATCGTGTGCATGTTCGCCGAAGGCTTCTGGCCGCGGCTGTGGGTCAGCGCGATCACGACGTTCACGATGGCGTTCGGCACGACGGTGTGGAACACGATCACGATCTCGCTCCGGCAACGCATCGTGCCGACCAACATGTTCGGTCGCGTCAACAGCGTCTACCGCTGGTTGGTGTGGGGCTCGATCTCGATCGGCGCCGCGCTGGGTGGGGCGACGGCGCGGTGGTTCGGGTTGCGTGCCCCGTTCTTCGTCGGCGCTGCCCTCGGAGGTGTCGCGCTGCTCACGTTGCTCCCATCGGTGTCGCGACGCACGTTCACCGAGCAGACCGAGTCGACGATCCCGTTCGCCCTTCGCCGCGACGACGACACGCCTGTCGCCATCGAGGTCGAGCCGTGGTGAGCCGTCGCGGGTAGCCTGCCGCTCAGTCCATCGCGCCCGTGCGAACGCCGGCCCCGCCGTCGATGACGAACGTGTCGCCCGTGATCCAGCTGGCCAGGTCGGAGGCGAGGAACGTGGCCAAGTTGGCAATGTCTTGCGGCTCGCCGAGACGGCCGGTCGGCAGCGCCGTCGCCAGCCGGTCGCCGTAGTTCTCGATGAGCACCGAGGCGAAGTCGGTACGCACGAGGCCAGGCGCGATGCCGACCACCCGCGTCGGGCCCAGTTCGCCGGCCAGCTGCCGTGTCAGATGGATCAACGCCGCCTTGCTGAGGTTGTAGATCCCCAGTGCTCCTTCGGCCCGCAGTCCACCGACCGAGGCGATGTTGATGATGACCCCCGGCTTGTCGCGCAACGCCTGGTCCCACGCTTCCTTCGACCAGAAGAGGGGTCCACGCAGATTGACCTGCATCGTCTTGTCGTACCGACCTTCGTCGATGCCGAGGGTCGGGCCGTAGTAGGGGTTCGTCGCCGCGTTGTTGACGAGGATGTCGAGGCCACCGAACCGTTCGATCGTGGCCGAGACGCACGCCTGACCGGCGGCCGGGTCACCGGCGTTCGCGGCGAACACCTCGGTCTCGCCGTCCATCTGCGCGGCAGCAGCCTGGAGCTGATCGAGCTTGCGCGAGCTGAGCATCACCTTCGCGCCCGAGGCGGCCATCGAGGCGGCGATCGCTCGGCCGATTCCCTTCGACGCACCCGTGACGAGCGCGACCTTGCCTTCCAGAGAGATCTGCATCGCCGGCAAGTTACCGGCTGTCGATCTCCAGCGACGAGGCGTCGAGCTGTTGCTCGGGGCTGGCGACGACCCGCCTGATGCGACGACCTTCGACCTCGGTGACGGTGAAGCACCAACCATCGCGAGACACGCTCTCACCGATCACCGGAACGTGCTCGAGTGTGCCGAAGAGAAACCCGGCCACCGTTTCCCAGTCGTCGTCGGGGATGCCGATGTCGAGCAGTTCGTTGAGGTCGGAGATGCTCATGCTGCCATCGATCGAGTAGTCGCCGTCGGCAAGCCGCTGGACCTCCGTGTCTTCCTCGTCGTGCTCGTCGACGATCTCACCGACGAGCTCTTCGAGGCAGTCCTCCAACGTGATCAACCCGGCGAGCGCCCCATACTCATCGGCGACGAGTGCCATGTGGTACTTCTCGGCCTGCATCTCTCGCATCAGGCGGGCGACGGGCTTGTTCTCGGGCACGAAGCGCGCCACGCGCAGGAACTCGGTGACGCGATGGTCACCTTGGTCCTTGCGCTCCGCTTGCATCAGGTCCTTCGTGTAGGCGATGCCGACGACGTCGTCCTCGCCACCG
>DATBKA010000696.1:0-4325 GCA_036556105.1 Ilumatobacteraceae bacterium
CCGTATGCACTGCCACGCCACAGGCCCAGCGCCCTGTCGTAGAGCTCGACGGCTCGACCGGGCTCGGTGGTTCCGGCCTCGGACAACCACTCCTCGAACTGCTGCGAGTCGAGCACCGAACCGTTGAGCTCGAGCCGATATCCCTCGTGGACGGTCATTATCGATGAGTCGCCGAGCGCGGCGCGGAGCCGTGACACGTACGTCATGACAGACCGTGCCGCGCCATCGGGGGCCATTCCGTCGGGCCACAAGCAATCCACCAGGCGATCAGTCGAGAAGGATTGACCTGGCCGCGAGAGCAACAGTGCCAGAAGCCGGCGCTGTTGGGGACCGCCGATCGTCAATTCGACGTCGTCGAGTCTGGCCTCGACCGGGCCCAGCACTCCGTAGCGCATCACGCCTCCAAGGTTCCCTCAAGTGATCGTATTTGATGGTGACAAAGAGGGTTTGCAGATCGTTAACAGCGTCGGGCGACGCATGCCTCCGACCGCCAGTCTGCGTTGTTGCTGTTAACGAACCGCAAGGTGAGGCGCCAAGAGGTCGTGGTCTTGTTGACGCATCAGCTCGCCGCGACCGGGATGACGACCGTGCGGCGAGCCCAGGCACAACCCGCGGGCTGGCCAGTCAAGCGGATGGAGCCCTGACGAGGACTTTGTGGGCGCAGAGGGACTCGAACCCCCGACACCTGCCTTGTAAGGGCAGCGCTCTAACCAGCTGAGCTATACGCCCCGCGATGCGGAGCAGTCAGCCTACAAGCGTCGGGATATGTGGACGTCAAAGGATGTTCAGCGGCGCAAAGAGAGCAGCTCGACCCCGAGCTCCGGGGTCGCCGCAGCGATGGGTGTGCGCCGTGCCGCGTGGTCGAGATGGAGCATCGGCCGGTCGAAGGCATCGACCACGCCGACGCCGGCCTCGCGGCAGACCAGCCAGCCGGCGAGGTAGTCCCACACACCGTGCTGATCGGTGCCGAAGTCGACGAACCCGTCGACGACCCCATCGGCGACCGCGCAGAGGTCGAGCGCGCACGCCCCCATCGATCGGAACTGTGCCCACCCGGCGTCGGCGGGTGGTGCCGCGGACACGATCACGATCGCTTCCGACAACTCGACGCAGCCCGACGGCTCGAGCTTGCGCTCGCCGCTCCACGCCCCTCCCCCACGTTCCGCCCAGTAGCGAACGCCCGTCGCTTGGTTGGCAACCACCGCAGCGGCCGGACCGTCACGATCGACCAAGCACAGCGACGTGGCGAACCACGGGATGCCGCGACTGGCATTCGTCGAACCGTCGATCGGGTCGATGACGACGACCTCACCGCTGTCGCCGGGCTCGAAGCCCGATTCCTCCGACAGCACGCCGACGCCGGCGCGATGCAACACCGCCAGTGCCGCATCGTCGGCGACGACATCGAGCGCGTACTGACCCTGGCGGCGACCGCTCGGGCCCCAGTCGGTCACCGTCTGCAGCGCCTTGGCGACGGCGTCGGCGACCTCGTGCAGCAGTCCCAACCGGTCGGTGATCATCCAACCTCACGGTAGTGTCCACCGCCATGGCAGTCATCGACGTGGCCGGGTTCGTGGCCGAATTGAAGAGCCATGCCGTCGATCACGGCTTCCACGTGCACGATGAGCGCCACTTCGTCGAGACGTACTCGTTGCGGCAGCTCTGGGAGGTCGATCTGCACCCCGAAGAGGCCTGCAACGGCCCGATCGACCTGCACCTCTCCCTCGAGGTCGACCCCCGTGCTCTGCTCGGGTTCGAGGACGAGGTCATCAAGCAAGACGACCCCGACGCCGACCCGCCCCGCGGCTTCAGCTTCCCGTTGCTGTTCACGTGGACGCTGCCGCCGCTGCCCGAGCCACCCGACCTGCTCGTGCTGGCCACCGACATCGCCGGTGTCGGCGGCCTCGAGCTGCCGATCGAGGTGTCGGCCACCGACTCGTTCGCCAACGTCACGGACGCGCCCGAGCGCAGCCTGGCGATGATCGCTCGAATCCCGGTCGATCTGGCCGACGTGTTGCTCGGCGAGGAGACACCCTTCTGCGACACCTTCGATCGCTGCAAAGAGGTCAGCCTCTACTTGCTCGAGCACGCTCCTGAGTGGCTCGCCGAGTCGTGAACTAGGGTTCAGGCATGCGCGTCAGCGAGCTCATCGAGATCTTGAGGGACCAGCCACCCGACGCCGAGGTCGAGCTGGCCATCGTCGCGCCGGTCGTCGATGAGAACGACGACATCACCGTCGACCGCTACAGCGTCGAGGGCATGCTGCCCTGGCAGGACGACGAGCCCGACGATGACGAAGACGGGCTGGTGATCTGGTTGGTCGGCGGAGAAGACGACGACGTCGACGCGTTCCTCGACGCCATCGAACATCCCGACGACTGATGACTCCGGAGGAGCGCTACCGCTTCGACCTCCACGGCTACCTCGTACGACGGCAGGCACTCAGCGCGAACGAGGTCGAGGCACTCAACGTCGCCGTCGATTTGTTGCACGTGCCCGAACCCGGCAACGACATCATGAGCCAGCGGTTCACGAACCATCTGACCGGGCCACGCTGGTTTCGTGATCTCATCGATCACGAACGGATCTTCGACATCGTCGCCGAGCTGTGCGGACCGCATGTTCGACTCGACCACGCCTACGGGATCATCATGCGCCCCGGTACCGCCGGTCTCGGGTTGCACGGCGGCGGCGCGCCGTTCGATCCGGCGCAGTACTACTCGGTGCAAGGGGGCGACATCCGCACCGGTCTCGTCGCCGTGCAGTGGGCGCTCGTCGATCACGTCCCCGGCCGCGGTGGATTCATGTGCGTGCCGGGCAGCCACAAGGCCAACTTCCCGACCCCGCAACTGATCGACTCCGATCTGATCGTCGACGTGCCACTGCGCGCCGGCGATGTGGTGGTGTTCGCCGAAGCGTTGCGCCACGGAACCGCGCCCTGGCAGGGCCCGCAGCAGCGGCGAACGTTGCTGTACAAGTACTCCCCCGGCAACTCGGCATGGGCGCACGAGGTGTGGCCCATCGAGTTGGTGGAAGCGTGCAGTCCCCGGCAACGGTTGATGTTGCAGCCGCCGTCGGTCGGAAACCACCGACCGGTGCAGTGATCGTCCACCTGTTCGTCTACGGCACGCTGCGACCCGGGCAGCAACGGTGGCCGTTCCTCGAACCGTTCGTCGTCGACGAAGGCGCCGACGCGGTCGTCGAGGGCACGCTGTTCGACACCGGAAACGGTTACCCAGCGGCGCGCTTCGACCGGAACGGTGACATCCACGGTCGCTTGTACGAATTGCGCGCCGGCCGCATCGATGAGGCGCTGCAACGCCTCGACGAGGTCGAAGGTGCGGTCACCGACCTCTTCCATCGCGTCGAGGTGACGACGAGGTCAGGTCGGACCGCGTGGGCGTACGAGTACGGCGGCAGCGACGCGTTCGCCGAGATCCGATCCGGGAACTGGCTCGAACCGCGCTGACGGAGTGCTACGCGGTGGCCGCCGTGTGACGGACGAACTGCAGGTCGAGGCGGAGCTCGATGTCGTGACCGACCATGTCCATCAGCGCGGTCATGCCGTATGCACTGCGATCGATCACCGCTCGACCGACGAAGCCGAAGTGCGTCGACCCATCGAACACGAACGGAGCCGAACCGTTGTACGTGATGTCGAACGTGACCGGCAGCGTGGTGCCCTTGATGGAAAGGTCGCCGGTCAACGCGTAGCCGTCGTCGGCCGCGGTGGCTGTCGTCGAGCGGAACGTCATCAGCGGATGGTTGTCGACGTCGAGCCAATCCGCCCCGCGCAACGCATCATCACGAAATGGGCTGGCACTGTTGATCGACGCGGTCTCCACGTCGATCCACGCCGACGTGTCGTCGAGCTCCTCACCAACGACGAGCTCCCCGTCGAACCGCTCGAACAGACCATGGATGAACGCGATGTCGAGGTGTTCGACCGTGAACCGCAGCTGCGAGTGGACCTTGTCGATCGGGTAGACACCGGCATCAATTGGCAGCGCCATCGAACCCCCTTGGTCAGCGTCCGCGGTTGTTGTCAGCGCAACCTTACCGGGTGATGATCCGAGTGTTTCGAGGCGGACTGGGTGCCTTGAAACACTCGGTCGTACCCGTCACTGACAGATCGTGACTGTTCCGGCGGTGCCGTCGACTCGAACGCGGGTGCCGGTGGCGATACGGCGCGTTGCGTTGACGCAGCCGACGACGGTCGGAAAGCCCATCTCTCTGCCCATGATCGCGGCGTGTGAGGCGAAGCTGCCGTGGTCGGTGACGATGGCGCCGACGAAGTGGAGGAAGGAGTTGAACGATTCGCCGGT
>DATBKA010000697.1:0-3661 GCA_036556105.1 Ilumatobacteraceae bacterium
CAACAACGGTTGGAACGTGGCCCTCACCACACTGATGAACGAACGCGCCGCGATCGGCGCTGGCGTGGGCGGCTCCGGTGGAGGCATCAACATCACGGCCCGGTTGATCGAGATGGTCCGCCACTTCAACCTCGCCTCCGACCCCGTCGTGCGCAATCGTCTCGCCGACTTGATCGTGCAAGCCAGAGTGTCGACCTACACGAACCAACGGGCGATGGCGAAGATCCGCGCCGGCCAACTGCCCGGCCCGGAGATGAGCATCGCCAAGCTCGCCGGCTCGCAGCACATTCGGCGCATCAGCAACTTCGTCTCCGAAGTGCTCGGGCCGCGGCTGATTGCCGACACGGGTGAGTGGGGAACGTACGCGTGGAGCATGCTCGTGCTCGGCGGCCCTGGCGGCCGCATTGCCGGCGGCAGCGACGAGGTGATGCGCAACATCATCGGCGAGCGGGTACTGGGCCTTCCCAAGGAGCCTGGCATCGACTCGAAGTCGCCGTTCCGCGACCTGAAGGTCGGAACGCAGGCGACGCAACCCTCAGCCGGCTGAGATCGCCGCGATCACGGCGTGTCGACGGTCGGCATGTACCGGCTCGGGTCGAGCAGCCTCGGATCGCTGGTCATGAACAGATCGGTGTCGACGATGTCGAACCCGGCATCGAGGAGCTGGGGCAGGGCGACGAGGCTGGCCGCCGCGAACATCGACACGATGTCGACGCCGACAGCGGAATCTCGCGCCGCCACGACACCGGCAGCGATCGTGGCACTCATGTCGTCGGCCGATTCGACCAACACGGGACCGAGCCGAGCACCCTGCGGATGCCACGGGCTCCACCACATCGGCGCAACCGCGAGCGCGCCGACGACGCGCCCGCGTCGACGAGCGAGATACCACACGGCACCGTTGGCAGACGCGTAGTCGATGTCGACGGCGCGATCACGACCGGTGATGGCCGCGTCGAGGGACAGGACGTCGCTGCGCGGCGCCACCGACAACTCGACGTCGGTCGGCCACGGTTTGAGCAAGTCGGCAGGCGCATTGACGTAGTGGTAGTGCTCGAAGGCGAGCATGCCCAGTCGTGCATACAACGCCTGGGCTCGCGGGTCGGACGACGCGAACGTGAACGACGGCCCGACGTGACGCGCACACAGCTCCTCGGCGAGGCCGCGCCCGACTCCCCGGCCCTGATGTGCGGGCACGACGAACAGGTCGGCGAGGTACAGCACTCCGGAGCGGAGCAGCGTGCCACCGAACCCCACGACGTCGCCATCAACCTCGGCGACGACCAGCCGACCGGTGGTGATCTCGTGCATCGACAGCGGCTGATCGGCGAGCGGCCCCGGCTGCACGTCGGTCTGCGTGCTGATCCACACCGCATTGCACGCCGCCACGTCGTCGGGGGTGGCGTCGCGAATGATCACGCGACACCCGGAGCCACGGCAGTGTGCAATCCGTGCTCGTTGGCCCAGCGGCCGACGTCGCGATGCTCGAGCGCCGCGGCCAGCAGGTCGGGAAACGCGTCGGGCGTGCACGCCAGCGATGGCACACCGAGCTCGGCGAGATCGAGTGCTTGGGCGTGGTCGTATGACGGCGCGCCCTCGTCGCTCAAGGCGAGGACCACGAGCACGGAAACACCCGCTTGCACGAGTGCGGCGATCCTGCTGTTCAGCACGGTGCGGCTGCCACCTTCGTAGAGGTCGCTGACGAGCACGAGCACGGTCTCCGCCGGTCGCGTCACCAGCTGCCGGCAGTAGCCGATCGCCTGGCCGATGTCGGTGCCCCCGCCCAACTGCATGCCGAACAGAACGTCGACCGGGTCGTGCAGGATCGGAGTGAGGTCAGCAACCTCGGTGTCGAAGGCGACCACACTCGTGCGCAGCGCGGGGAGCGCAGCCAGCACGGCACCGAACACCGCTGCGTACACCACGCTGTCGGCCATGCTGGCCGACTGGTCGATGGCGACGATCACGTCGCGGGACAAGCTGCGCTGCCTGCGCCCGAACCCGATCAATCGCTCGGGCACCACGGTGCGTTGCTCGGGGAGGTAATGGCGCAGGTTGGCCTGAATGGTGTGCGCCCAGTCGACATCGGCGAGGCGCGGGCGGCGGGTGCGTTGGCTGCGCGCCAAGGCACCGGTGACCGCCTGCCGAGTGCGCGACGCCAGCCGGCGTTCGACCTCAGCGACGACGCGGGCGACGACCTGCCGCGCCGTCGCCCGGGTGGCGTCGGGGAGCAGCTTGTTGAGCTCGAGCAACAACGAGACGAGGTGGATGTCGGGCTCGATGGCGTGGAGCATCTCCGGTTCGAGCAGCAACTGCCGCAGGTCGAGACGGTCGATCGCGTCGCGCTGCAACACCTGCACGACCGACGTCGGGAAGTAGTGGCGGATGTCGCCCAGCCATCGCGCCACTGCCGGTGCTGACGAGCCGAGCGCGCCGCTGCGCCGACCACCGCCACGCCGCGCCGGCTTGGTGTCGTAGACCGCGGCCAGCGCCGCGTCGATGCGCGCGTCAGCGCCTTCGAGCTGGTAGCCGGTCGCGCCGCGTTGTCCGGGACCCGGATCGGCAGCGTCGCGGTCTTCGTCGGCGCCCTCGACGCCGCCGAGCACCATCCGCCAACGCCGCAGCCGCTCGCTGTCGCTGACACGCGGCGCCAGAGGTGGAGCGGAGGTCACTGCGGCACCCCCAGCAACTGGCGGACGGTCACCATCGCTGCCGCGGCGCGCTGCTCGTCGACGTCGCTGCCGAAGCCCGACCACGCCGGCACGGCCTGGTCGGCGACCAGCAACCCGAGCTGGCGACGTTCGGCCGGCTCGAAGGCACCGAACGTTCGGCGCAGCAGCGGCGCCGTGACGACGAATGCGTCGGGCGCCAGTGACGACACCCACGCGTCGATGATGTCGAGCAACTCGGCGTCGTGCACCAGGACGGTGCCGCTGCCGGCGAGAAACCCTTCGACGAATGCCGCTCCGACGGCGGGAAGGGTGCCGACGGAGAGGGCACGCGACAAGCGCGCCCCGACGAGCGATCGGTTCCATGCGCCACCGTCGTGCAGCAATCGCGTCGCCCGGCCCTGAACGAGGCCGTGCACGTCGCCACGTTCGGCGATGACGGTGAGGGCGGCCGGCCACTCGGCACGCCGCGCCGGATGGTCGATCAGTGCCAGCGCGGCTTGGGCACCGGCAAGGCGCTCGACCATCGCCGCCGCAGCCGTGTCGTCGAGCGAGCGGCATGCCGTGACCACGCCGGCGATGACGCGCACGACCAGCCCGTCGAACACGGCGCGCAGCGCGCTGGCATCGGTGCCACGAACGTCGCCGTACCGCAACGCCCGGGCCAGTGGCCCCAGCGTGTCGATGACGTGGACCACGTCGGGGTCGTGCGCAGCCTGGGCCTCGACTCGCGCCACCACGGGCGCGACGACTGCCGGTAGGTCGGCCAGCAACGCGGTGTCGAGGACGGCCACCAGATCGGCGAGGACCTCGGCCGACTCGGCTCGCTCGAGCAGGCGATGGGCCGCAGCGGCTTCGACCGTCGTGCCGTGCGCCGACTGCTCGATGACGCGGATCGTCAGCTCCGGCTCCCAATGCAGGTGCCACGTCTCACGGAACGTTCCACTGCTGCCCCGGCCCTCCTCGACGCTGCCCCACGGGATGCCGAGGGC
>DATBKA010000698.1:0-2482 GCA_036556105.1 Ilumatobacteraceae bacterium
GCCCGTCGGGCGACGTCCGCGAGTGGACGTACACCGAGTTCGACGACCTCGTGGCGCGCATGGCCGCATGCCTGGTTGCCCATGGTGTCGAGGCCGGGTCCTCGGTCCATCTGGCACTGACCAACTCCCCTGCCTTCGTGGCCGCGTGGATCGCGTCCGCCCGCCTCGGGGCGTGGATCGTGCCCAGCGATCCGATGGGCCGCGCACCCGAGCTCGCCGGCCACATCGAGCGCACCCGTCCGGCGGTCGGCCTGTATGCACGTGATCGTGCCGACCAGTACCTCGCCGCGTCGGACGAGATGCCCGTCATCGGCTTCGACGAAGCCGATACGGAGCTCGCCCAGATCACCCGCGACCGGTTCACCGAATGGCCACAATTGTCGTTGCGCGACCGTGCCGCGGTGATGTTCACCTCGGGCACGACGGGACGGCCGAAGGGCGTCGAGATCACGCAAGCGAACTACGCCTTCGCCGGCAAGGTGATGGCCGAAGCCGCCTGCCTCCAGCCCGAGCACCGCCAGCTGGTCGTGCTGCCGCTGTTCCACGCCAACGCGCAGTACTACTCGTTCGCGTCGGCGATCTGGGCGGGCGCCTCTGTGGCGCTGATGCACACGTTCTCCGCCAGTGGCTTTCTCGCCCAGGCGGCACGACACCAGGCTTCGCACGCCAGTTTGTTCGCCGCCCCGATCCGGATGATCCTCGCCCGTGGCGCGACGCCGGTCGACGGGGTGCGGCTGCAGCATTGCTGGTACGCGATGAACATCAGCGACGACCAGTACGACGTGTTGTCCACCATCTTCGGCTGCCGGCCGCGGCAGCTGTACGGGATGACCGAAACCATCCCCGCCGTGTTGACCGATGAAGCCGGCATTCCCGAACCGTCGAGCATGGGGTACGTCACGCCCGGATGCACCGTCGAGGTCCACGATGGCGCCGGGTCCGTCACGGCAGACGACGAGGTCGGCGAGATCGTGGTGGGCGGTGAGCGTGGGCTCACGCTGTTCGCCGGCTACCTCGACGATCCGGAGACCACCGCCGCCAGCTTCGACGGTCCCTGGTTCCGCACGGGCGACCGTGCCCGCCGCGATGCGGGCGGCCGTCACTACTTCGACGGCCGCCGCGCCGACGTATTGAAGGTCGCCGGCGAGAACGTCTCGACCGTCGAAGTCGAGCAAGTGCTCGCCGCTCATCCCTCCGTGCTCGAAGCTGCCGTGGTCGGCATGCCCGACGACGTGCGCGACGAGGTGCCTGTGGCGTTCGTCGTCGCCACCGACCCGGACAAGCCCCCGTCGCTCGACGAGCTCACCGAGTGGTGCGCGGCTCGACTGACCAAGTCGAAGCGCCCGCGTGACATCAGCTTCGTCCCCGAGTTGCCGCGCACCAGCGTCGGCAAGATCCGCAAGTTCCTGTTGAAAGACCCGACCGCCGAAAAGGGTGCAATCCGATGATCGACGATTCCGTGCTCACCACCGACCTTCTCGCCTCGTTCGACGAGTCGGTGCTCGACTTCGACAAGGCGTGCACGCTGCCGCCCGCGTGCTACATCACCGACGAGTTCCTCGAGTTCGAACGCCGTGCCTTGTTCGACCACGAATGGCTGTGCGTCGGCCGAGTCGATCGGGTGGCCAAGCCCGGCGACTACTTCACGACGACCGTCAACAACGAGCGGCTGATCGTTGCTCGCGCCAAGGACGGCGTTCTGCACGCGTTCTCGGCGATCTGTCAGCACCGCGGCATGCAGATCGTCGACGACTGCGGCAACTGTGGCACCTTCACCTGCCCCTACCACCAATGGGTGTACGCCCTCGATGGGCGACTGCTCGGCGCCCCAGCAATGGAGCGCACCGCCGGCTTCACCAAATCGGAGTGGGGTCTCCCCAACCTGCGCGTCGAGGATTGGCTCGGCTTCCTGTTCGTCAACTTCGACCCCGACGCGCCGCCGCTCGGCCCGACCCTCTCGCGGTACGAGCCCTTCCTCGAGCACTACGACCTGACCAACGCCGTGTCGCCTCCCACGTTCACGTTGCACGATCTGCCGTGGAACTGGAAGGTGATGTTCGAGAACTTCAACGACGGCTATCACGCCAACAAGCTGCATCACACGATCCAAGACTTCTGTCCCAGCAACCTCGCCGCCTTCCCGGTGCCGTGGGACGACTCCTCCAACGTCATCTTCCGAACCAACGGATACATCCACATCGACGGCGGCTTCAACGCCACCACCAAAGCGCTGCTGCCGGTCTTTCCGCAGCTGACGGAAGAGGAACGGTGGCGCTCGACGTTCGCCCTCGTACCGCCGACGTTGTGCCTCGGCACCGCGCCCGACCAGGCGTTCTACTTCATCGTCACGCCGAAGACGGTCGACACGATCGACGTCGAGATCGGTTACCTGCTGCACCCCAGCGCGCTGGAGCACCCGATGTTCGAGCACCTGTTCGCGATGAGTGACGCCGGGGTGCAGGTCTTCGTCAAGCAGGACCAG
>DATBKA010000699.1:0-5007 GCA_036556105.1 Ilumatobacteraceae bacterium
GGCAAGGACTCGCCGGCGCACCAGCTCGAGCTCGTCGCGCAGGGCGCTGCACAACGTCACCGCCGCGTCGTTGTGCTCCAGTACGACCAGGGCGCGCAGCACGCGGGTCGCATGCTCGAGGTCCGCGGCGAGACTGATCGGCTCGCTGCCCAACGCGGCGAGCGCGCCCAGGATCACGAGTCCGACGTCACGATCCGCGCGTTCGGCGTGCTTGCTCAGCACGGCCACCGCCCCGGCACCGCCGATCAGGCGGCAGACGCGAACGAGCGACGCCTGGCTGCGAGCGTCCAGCCGTTGGCCGAGCAGGCATTCGTCCACCACGGCGAGCACGGGCTCGCCCGCGCGGACCAGCGCTCCCGCGGCGGCATGAACGGTGCGCCGATCGCCGAGACTGGCCACCACGCGAGGCAGCAAGGTCGCGTCGTCAGGCCATCGAGTTGCAGCCAACGCGGCGATCACCACCTCGTGGTGCGAGTCCTCGTGCAAACTGCGGAGCGCCTCTCTGTTCAACCAGGGACCCGGCTCACACGCGCCGAGCATCTGCGCGGCGAGGATGCGTTCCCCAGGCGTCCCTTTGCTCAATCGGGCGATCTCGTCGGAGATCTGCGCTCGAGTCTGATCGTCACCGAGGCATGCCATCGCCGCGGCAGCGGCGACTTTCACCGTCGACTTCTCGTCGATCCAATGCGACCGGATCAGCTCGAGGTCGGCAGGGTTTCGGGCCGCGGCCATCGCGTTGAGCGCGACCTTTCTCACCTCGACGCTCGGGTGGTCGAGGCTTCGTCGCGCCTCCACGGCCGCTGCTTCGGCGTCGAGTGCGGCCAACTGTTCGAGCGCGTCGCAGCGCACATTGACGCGATCGTCGCTCGCCAGGCTCGCCAGATGGGAGATCAGCAGTGGGTGCCCGGCAGCAGTGAGCGTGTCCAGTCCGAGCCTGACGTCGCGCTCGTCGTGGCTGGCGACGAGTCGGTCGATGACGATCGAGATGCTTGCCGAGTCGATGTCGAGTTCCGCGGGGTCAAGCACACGGTGGCGAAGGTTGGTGAGCAGGTTGCTCCGGTAGCCGCGGTACACCGCCACCGCGACGACGAACCACACGACGACGATCGCCGCCGTGAGCAGCGGCAGCGTCTTGCCCGAGGTGCCGCCCGTCGCCCGCAGCACCAGCAGAACGACGCCGCTCAGGCCGATCGCCACCGGCACTGCCAAACCTTCCACTTTCGCCTGGGCCAGAAGGCGGAGTGGTCCAGGAACAGCTTGATACGCGGCCCCCAGCGACGTCCGCGATGTGCAGTCGCTCAACACGAGGTCGACAACCCGCGCCGCGACGATCAGAACGAACACCGTGGTCGCGCCCGATCCGTAGACCGAGGCGGCGACGAGGACGGCGGCCAAGAGCGCGAGCACTCCGCCGGCGTTGGCTGTCAACCCGTACCTCAAACCAAACCGGCGGAGCATGTAGCCGGCGGCGAGCAGCAGCAGCACGATGTCGCTTCCGAAGGAGATGGCGGTGAACCGGCTGATGAAGCGGGCGAGTTCGTCGGTGCCGTGATAGCGGTGCGCGGCGCGGTCGAACACGAGATAGTCGAGCCACTGACTCTCGATTGCCGAGAGCATCTGGAAGGCAATGATCGTCCGCACGAATGGATTGCGGAGCAGCGCGCCCGAGCCGGGTCGGTGATCGTCGGCTCCGTCATGTTCCACGACCGAGAGCTGTGCCGTGAAGCATCGCCGGGTGATCGCAACCAGCGCACCGAAGACTGCGGTGACGACCGCCGCGGCGGCGACGAGGTGAGCGGCTCGGCCGAGAGCGTCGAGCACCACCGGCGCGACGAGTCCACCGACGAAGAACCCGAGCGCGAATCCGGCGACGACACGCGCGTACAGCACCTTCATCATTCGGACGTCGAGGAGCATGCCGGCCTGACCCAGGATCACCATGAAGCCGACGGGCACGACGATCGGCACCAACACCAACAGCCCGAACGACACCCAGCTGGCGCCGGCGCGCCACAGCAACAGCCAGCTCGCCAACAGCAGCAGCGACTGGCCGACGAGGAGGCGCACGGTCACGTCGACGAGTGGACGTCGCCGCAGCGCGGCCGCCAGTGATGCGCTCGTCGCCGCTCCCGCCAATGCAGCCCCGATGTACGTCACGGGGAGGAGTTGCGAGCCGTATCGATCGAGGAAGATCGAGTTTGCCGGGATGAGGATCCAGGCCATCGACACGCCGAGTGAGAACGCCTGTCCCGCCAACAACGTGATCCGACGATGCGTGGTCGACAGCGAGTCGGTTGATCGGCTCACGATGCAGGTCCACCGGCTCCGCCGCCCGCCGCCTCCTGCAGCATGCGTGCCAACGTGCCGATGACCGCGCGGCAGATCTCCGGGTGGTCATCGAGCAGCTCCTCGAACGGTGCTCGGCGCAACCGCAGCAGCAACGTCGGTTCCAGGGCCGTGACCGAAGCGGCGCGTGGCGCAGGCGACAGCACGGCCAGCTCGCCGACGACCCCACCAGTACCGATCTCGGCCAACGGGCGATCGTCGATGTGGGCGAGCACTCTGCCGCTGGCAACGACGAACAGCCAGTCCTCCATAGCGCCGCATGTGATGAACGTGACACCCGCGTCGACGCGCACCTCTTCCACGAGCCGGGCAACCGACACAAGCGCATGGCCGGCAACCTCGCTCAGCAATGCGACGCGCTGCAGCACAGCCACTCGCTCGATCGTGATCAGCTCGGGCCCGAGGCTCATCGGGGCGCGGTCGTAGCGCTGTCGACCGTCACCATGAGCCGAGTCTGCAATGACGTGAAGACGCGATGGTTCCGTCGTTGTTAACAGCTCGTGAAGAGATCGTCGCCGGGGAGGGAGGGTGAACGCACACGCTGCTCGGCATCGCTGGGCGTTGGTTCGGAGGTGGGCTCGACGCGGTGCCCGGTGGGTTTGGGAACGAGCGATCCGATCAGGCCGGAGGCCGTGGCGGTGATGGCGCCATAGGTCCACAGGTGGTGGAAGCGCTCGACCGCGTCGGCGGCACCGTTCGGCGTGCCGAGCAGCATGACGAGCACGGCGATGCCGATGGCACCGCCGATCTGGCGGGCGGTCTGGTTGACAGCACTGCCGACGGCGTAGCGGTGCGCGGGGAGCGATGACACCGCCGCCGCGCTGAGCACTGGGAACGTCAGCCCGATGCCGAGGCCGACGATCAGCGTGCCGGGCAGCCAGTGGGCGACGTACTCGGGAGTGGCGCCCACCTCGGCCACGAACCAACCGAGGCCCGACGCGAAGCAGGCTGCGCCGACCGCGAGAACCGGCCGGAAGCCGATGCGGGCAGCCAGCTTGCCGGCCGGGCCGGCGACGATGGCGACGACCAGCGGGCCAGGCGTCACGGCCAGCCCGGCGCGCATGATCGAGTAGTGCCAGACGCCGGTCAGGAAGAGGATGTTGCCGAGCAACATCGCGAAGAACCCGGCGGCGTAGACGAACGTGGCCAGGTTGGCGGTCACGAACGACCGGTCGGCGAACAGGGTGAGATCGACGACGGGGTTGGGATGCCGGCGTGACCGGCGCACGAACGCGGCGCTGATTCCCGCAGCCGCAACGAACGCAGCGAGGATCCACGGGTCCGTCCACCCCCACGTCGCGCCTTCGGACAGTGCGAAGACCAGTGCGCCGAGCGCCACCGAGATCAGCGCGGCACCCAGATAGTCGGGACGGGCCGTGTCACCATCCGCTCGCGACTCGCTCAACGTGCGCCGGGCGAGCAGGAGCAGGATCGCGCCGATCGGAAGGTTGACGAAGAACGCCCAGCGCCAACCGCCCGCTGACACGATGAGCGCACCCAACGAGGGCCCGGTGGCGACCGCCAACGCGCCCACGCCGCCCCACAGCGCGACCATCTGGGTGCGACGTGCGGGCGGATAGGCGCCGATGAGCAGCGCAACCGATGCGGGGACCAGGAACGCCGCGCCCGCACCTTGCAGCGCCCGGCTGGCCACCAGCGCGGGAACGTTCGGGGCGATGCCGCACAGGAACGACCCGACCACGAACACCGCCAGTCCCCGCGTGAACGTGCGCCTCCGTCCGATCCGGTCGCCGGTGCGGCCGCCGGTCACCAGCAGCGCGCCGAACACGATCGAGTACGCGGTGATCACCCAGGCCAGCGACGCCTGACTGGCGTGCGGGTACGACGCTTCGAGATCAGGGAAGGCGACGTTGACGATCGACAGGTCCAGCGCGGCCATGAACGCGCCGACCGCAGTGACGGCGAATACTGCCGACGGACGTGGTTGCGCCGTTGTGTGTTCCATCGAACTCTCCTTCGGAAGCGCGCTCACGATCGGCGGTTGGAGCCCGACAGCGCGGTGCGGGCGAAGTCGGCCGAGCGGGCGCCGGGTCCCGGTTCGACCTTCACGGAGCGCGGGGACAGGGCTTCGCCGCAGTGCGAGCAGACCATCACGGCGTCGGCGACGTGCTGACACGTGGCGTGGCGCATGACCAGCGGAGCACCGTGCGGAGCGGCCCAACGGTCGCCCCATTGGCGCAGGGCAGTGAGGATCGGCCAGAGGTCGCGGCCCTTCTCGGTCAGCCGGTACTCCGCGCGCGGTGGGTTGTCCTGGTACGGGACTCGTTCGAGGACCCCGTGTTGCACGAGCTTCGTGAGGCGCTGGTTCAGGATGTTGCGGGAGATCCCCAGACGCGCCTGGAAGTCGTCGAAGCGGCGCACACCCAAGAACGCGTCGCGGACGATCAGCAGGCTCCACCATTCGCCGACGGCCTCGAGGCACTGACCGACCGAGCAGTTCATGTCCTGGAAGCTGCGCCGCTGCATGGAGGCATCGTAGTAAGTTGCATAATAGAACGCAACCCTCTATGGTCGAGTTCGTGCGCTGGACAGACGCGACCGCGGTCAGATCACTCGGTCAGCAACGCTTCTCTGGTCACGTCGACGAGCCGTGGTCCTCGCTGCAAGGGGTCCACGGCGGCGTCGTCGCCGCGATCGCCG
>DATBKA010000700.1:0-3577 GCA_036556105.1 Ilumatobacteraceae bacterium
GACCTTGAGGCCGGCGTGCTGGCGCCAGCCGTAGATGAAGAAGTTCGGCGCGCCGAAGAGGGCGTTGGTGATGAACTGGTCCTGCGGGATCGTCTCCACGGTCGTGTCGACGCCGATCTCCGACCAGTAGCCCTTGAGCAGATCGGCGACCTGGTCGCCGGTGCGGTCGGCCGTGTGCCCGTAGGTGATCTGGACTGGGCCGGGGTTGTCCTTCTGGTAGTCGGCGATCAGCGCCTTGGCGCCGTCGATGTCCTGCTCGACCGAGAAGCCATTGTCCTCGAGGTAGCCCTCCTGCCCGGGTGAGAACACGCTGGCCGACGGCTGCAGGATCCCGCCACCGGTGAGATCGATCAGCTCCTGGCGATCGGCGGCCATCGACAGCGCGCAGCGCACTCGTGAGTCGGCGTATGGCCCACCCTTGGCCGTGTCGATCAGCAGGAAGTTCGTTTCGCCGAACTCCTCCTGCTTGGCCACCACGTAGTCGGGATCGTCGAGGAAGTCGGAGATCACGTTGGCGTTGGAGTCGGCGAAGACATCGATGTCGCCGCTCTGCAGCGCCCCTTCTGCGGTGGTGGAGTCCTCGATGACCTTGAACGTGATCTTGTCCAGGTACGGCAACTGCACGCCATCGGCGTCCTTCTGCCAGTAGTCGGGGTTCTTGGTGACGACGAGCGCGTCGCGTGGGGCATAGCTCTGGACGATGAACGGGCCGGAGCCAATCGGTTGGGTCGCCTTGGTGGCATCGGCGTCGACTGCCGCCAGCCACGTCGGCGAGGCGATCAAGCCGAACTGGCCGGTGAGGTAGTAGTCGAAGCCGGGCCACGGCAACGGCGAGGCCGGGTCGCCACCCTTCCCGGTGTAGAGCGTCAGCGTCATGTCGTCGACCTTGTCGATCTTGAAGATCTTCTTGGTCGCGTCGGCAGGGCTGGGGACCTTGGCCAGGTCGACCAACTGGGCTGCCAACAGCAGACCGAGCCCGGATCGCTGGAAGTTCTCGATCACCGCATCGGCGTTCACGGGTGTGCCGTCGGTGAAGGAGATGCCATCGCGGACCTTGATCGTCCACTGGGTGGCGTCGTCGTTCGGCGTGATCGACTCGGCGAGATACGGATGAACCTTGAGGTCGTCACCGATCGCGGCGATCGGGTCGAAGAACGTGCGCGCCCGCTGCTGGCAATACGAGTCGCACTGCATCGCCGCCGGCGTCCATGGATTGGCGACTTCCGCCTCGCCGCTGACCGTGATCTCGCCACCGGGCGTCGGCTTCAGCTCTGGAGTGGTCTCGGGTGGCGCCGTGGTGGCGGCACTCGTCTCCGGCGGAGCCGTGGCTTCGGTGCCACCCGTCGGAGTGGTCGCTGCCGGTGTGGTCTCTGCGGTGGTGGCCTCTGTCGCCGTGGTCTCGTCGTCGTTCTTCTTGCCGCACGACGCAGCCAAGAGCCCGAGACTGACCATCGCCGCGACGATGAATCGGTTCGATCGTTGCCGGTTTCGCACCATCTTCCCCCTGTGAAATGGATGTATGAAGTCGCTGCGTGCGTGCTGTTTCAGTGTGACGCCGATCACAACGAGTGACGGCACCTTAGTCAGGCAACGACGGTCGTGCACGACCGAGGCCGTTACGGTTCACGCGTGCCTCGGTTCCGAGATGACTACATCGCTCGACCGCACCCGAGTCGCTTGACGGCGCGTGACCCGCGATTCGCAGAGATCCTCGCTCGACACGCCGCGGCCGTCGCCGCGGGGGAGCCGACCTACTGGGACCCGGCAACCGGGCTCAGCGTGTTCACGGCGACGTTTCTCGCCGACCGCGGCTGGTGTTGCGAGAGCGGCTGCCGCCACTGTCCGTTCGTGATCGACTGAACTACCGTCGCTGCGCATGGCCGCCGACCGGATCCAAAGCTTGCGAGTGTCACGTCCGAAGTCGTTCAAGCTCGACGCCTGCGACCCGGGCGAGACGTTGGGGTGGCATCGCGACGGAGCGATCACCGAACTGGAACAGGTCAAGCTGAAGCTGGACGCCTTGCAGCAGCGGCTCGCCGCCGAGGCGCGCCGCAGCGTGCTGCTGATCCTCCAGGCGCCCGATGCTGGCGGCAAGGATGGCACCATCCGCGCCATCTTCTCCGGGTTGAACCCTGCCGGAGTCGAGGTCACCGGCTTCAAGGTTCCGGCGGGCAAGGAGGTCGCCCACGACTACCTCTGGCGCGTCCACCAAGCCTGCCCATCGCACGGTCAGATCGGCGTGTTCAATCGCAGCCACTACGAGGACGTCCTCGTCGTGCGAGTGCGCGGCATCGCCCCGAAGTCGGTGTGGAGCAGGCGGTTCCGGCACATCAACGAGTTCGAACGGATGCTCGACGACGAGGGCACGCGCGTCGTCAAGTGCTTCCTCAACGTGTCGCGTGCCGAGCAGGCGCAGCGCTTCCAGGATCGCCTCGACGATCCCACGAAGCGCTGGAAGTTCCGCGCCGCCGATCTCGCCGATCGCAAGCTGTGGCCGCGCTACCGCGAGGCCTACGAGGACGCCATCGTCCAGACCTCCACTTCCTACGCGCCGTGGTGGGTGATCCCCGGTGACCGCAACTGGGTGCGCAACCTGGCGGTCGCCAAGATCCTCCTGGCGACGCTGCGGGAGATCGGCCCCAAGTTCCCGCCTCTCGAACCCGGTGTCAAAGACGTCACGATCGTCTGAGCGTGCCGGCAGAGAACCCGAGTCATCGCCTGAACGAATTGTAAAGTCGTGCGGACATGACCGTCCTGATCCCTACGACGCTCACCGACGCGCTCTACGCGCTGGCTGCTGATCCCACGGCGATGGTGCTCGCCGGTGGCACCGACGCGATGGTCGAGATCAACGCCGGTCACCGCCGGCCATCGTCCGTCGTGGCGGTGAATCGCGTCGCCGAACTGCGCACGTGGACGTACGACGCGGCCTCGTCGGTAGTGCGTATCGGCGCCGGAGTCACCTACGCAGAGCTGGAGAGCGAGCACTTCCAGCAGTGGGTGCCGGCACTCAGCCAAGCAGCCCGCACCGTGGGCTCACCTCAGATCCGTCACGCAGCGACGCTCGGCGGCAACGTGGCCACGTCTTCGCCCGCGGGCGATGGGCTGCCGGTCTTGTCCGCGCTCGACGCGGTCGTCGATCTGGTGTCGGCCGATGGGACGCGATCGCTGCCGTTCGCCAAGTTCATGCTCGGCCCGAAGCGCAACGCCTTGCAGCCCGGCGAGCTGATCAAGTCGATCACCGTGCCGGTGTTCGGTGGCTGGCAGGGATACACGAAGGTCGGTGTGCGCAACGCGATGGTCATCTCCAACGCCGGGGCCTGTCTCGCCGTCGACGACGCGGGAGCGATCCGACTGGCGCTCGGCTCGGTCGGGCCGACGATCATTCGCTGCACCGATGCCGAGGCGTTTGCTGCATCGGCCGTCGATCACACCTCTCGTTCTGTTTCCGAGCAAGCCGTCGAGGAGTTCGGACGACTCGCCGCCGCTGCCGCGACGCCGATCGACGACCATCGTTCGACGGCCGCCTACCGCCGCCACGCGGTCGCCGTGTTGTCGCGGCGCCTGTTGCGGAGGG
>DATBKA010000701.1:0-4998 GCA_036556105.1 Ilumatobacteraceae bacterium
GGCGACCGGGTGCGCCTGGCCGACACCGACCTGTTCATCGAAGTCGAGCGCGATCTGTGTGCCGGCGGCGACGAGGCCGTCTTCGGAGGCGGCAAGGTGATCCGTGAGTCGATGGGCCAATCCGGTCGCACACGAGCAGAAGGCGCGCCGGATCTCGTCATCACCGGGGCGCTGATCCTCGACCACTGGGGTGTGATCAAAGCCGACGTCGGAGTTCGCGACGGACGCATCGTCGGCATCGGCAAGGCAGGCAACCCCGACACGATGAACGGCGTCGACCCGGCGCTGGTGATCGGGCCGTCGACGGAGGTGCTGTCCGGCAACGGGCGGATCCTCACGGCTGGTGCGATCGACTGCCACGTCCACCTGATCTGCCCACAGATCGTCGACGAGGCGCTGGCCTCAGGCATCACGACCATCATCGGCGGTGGGACCGGGCCGGCTGAGGGCACCAAGGCGACGACGGTGACGCCGGGTGCGTGGAACCTGGCGCGGATCCACGAATCCATGGACGCCTTGCCCATCAACGTCGTGCTGCTCGGCAAAGGCAACACCGTCTCCCACGACGGATTGTGGGAGCAGGTTCTCGCCGGAGCGGGCGGGTTCAAGCTTCACGAGGACTGGGGCACCACTCCGGCGGCGATCGACGCCTGCTTGAGCGTGGCCGACGAGTGTGGTGTGCAGGTGGCCATCCACACCGACACGTTGAACGAGGCGGGATACGTGGAGTCGACGTTGGCCGCGATCAACGGTCGCTCGATCCACACGTACCACACCGAGGGAGCCGGCGGCGGCCACGCGCCCGACATCATCACGGTCGCCGCGCACCCGAACGTGCTGCCCTCGTCGACGAACCCGACCCGGCCGCACACCATCAACACGCTTGCCGAACACCTCGACATGCTGATGGTCTGCCACCACCTCAACCCATCGGTGCCCGAGGATCTCTCCTTCGCCGAGAGCCGCATTCGCCCGTCGACGATTGCCGCCGAGGACGTGCTCCACGACATCGGCGCCATCTCGATCATCGGCAGCGACTCGCAGGCGATGGGTCGCGTCGGTGAGGTGATCCTGCGCACCTGGCAGACCGCACACGTGATGAAGCGCCGTCGCGGTGCTCTGCCCGGCGACGGCGCAGCCGACAACCATCGGGCGCGTCGCTACGTCGCCAAGTACACGATCTGCCCGGCGGTTGCCCACGGGCTGGACCGCGAGATCGGCTCGGTCGCGGTCGGCAAGTTGGCCGACCTCGTTCTGTGGGATCCGCGCTTCTTCGGCGTTCGACCGCATGCTGTTCTGAAGGGCGGCCTCATCGCCTGGGCGCAGATGGGCGATGCCAACGCATCGATCCCGACGCCACAGCCGGTCTTCGCCAGGCCGATGTTCGGAGCCTTGCCACGTGCCGCGGCGTCGACCAGTCTCACGTTCGTCGCCGCTGCCGCGCTCGAGGCAGGCCTTGCCAAGCAGCTCCAACTGTCTCGGCGGCTCGTCGCTTCGGACAACACGCGCAGCCGGGGCAAGGCGGATCTGCCCGAGAACGACGCGTTGCCGTCGATCCGCGTCGAGCCCGACACGTTCGCCGTCCACGTCGACGGCGAGCTCATCGAGGAGCAGCCGGCCGAAGTCCTTCCACTCGCTCAGCGCTACTTCCTCTTCTGATGTCTGCCCGTGCAGTGCTCCTGTTGCTCACCGACAGTCGCTTTCCCACCGGGGCGCACGCTCACAGCTCGGGAGTGGAGGCCAGCCACGGTCGCGGCGACATCAGCGACGTCGACGACCTGGAGCAGTTCCTACAGGGCAGGCTGCGCACGTCGGCAGCGGTCGAGGCTGCCTTTGCCGCAGCCGCGTGCGCCGACGACGCGCCGCTCGCTGAGCTCGACCGGGAGCTGGCGATTCGCACTCCTTCGCCGCGGCTGCGCGACGTGAGCCGAACGCTTGGGCGCCAGCTGCTCCGACCGGCCGAACGCGCGTGGCCGTCGCCGCGGTTCGAGATGTTGCGCAGCGTTCACGACGGTGGCCCGATGCAGCCTGTCGCGCTCGGTGTCGTCGCCTGCGCCGCCGGGCTGACGCCATCCGACGCGTCGTTGTGC
Source organism: Ilumatobacteraceae bacterium (assembly GCA_036556105.1). Classification (GTDB taxonomy): domain Bacteria; phylum Actinomycetota; class Acidimicrobiia; order Acidimicrobiales; family Ilumatobacteraceae; genus JAENVT01. The sequence goes on from DATBKA010000701.1 coordinate 2,091, forward strand.
TCGTTGCACCATCTCGTCGGCTCCATCACCACCGCGGCGGTGCGGCTGATGGGTCTCGACCCATTCGATGTGCAGGCTCTGGCGGCGCGGCTCGCGCCGCGGCTCGACGACATGGCGGCGATCGCGGCTGCGGAGGCCGCGGCGTTGCCACCGCGTCAGTTGCCCGCCACCACCAGCGTGCTCGCCGACATCCTCGCCGAGCACCACGCCACCTGGGAGGTGAGGCTGTTTGCCTCCTGATCACAACCCCGGCCAACCCCATCATCCGTCCGACGGCCACACCCACGGTCATCACGACGGTCTGCCCGACGATGCGGCGTGGGCGTTCGGCACCCCAGGTACGCGACCGTTGCGCATCGGGATCGGCGGCCCCGTGGGCAGCGGCAAGACCGCACTGGTCGCCGCACTGTGCCGCTCGCTCGCCGGCAGCGTCAGCGTCGTCGTCGTCACCAACGACATCTTCACCACCGAGGACGCCGAGGCCCTGCGGCGCCTGGCGGTGCTCCCCGACGAGCGCATCGTTCCGGTGGAGACCGGTGCCTGCCCGCACACTGCGATCCGGGACGACATCTCCGCCAACCTCGACGCGATGGAGAAGCTGGAAGCGGCCAACGCGCCCGTCGAGCTGACACTGCTCGAGAGTGGTGGCGACAACCTGACGGCGATCTTCAGCCGGGCTCTCGTCGACAGGCAGATCTTCGTCATCGACGTCGCCGGCGGCGACAAGGTGCCACGCAAAGGCGGCCCCGGCGTCACGACGGCAGATTTGTTGGTGATCAACAAGACCGACCTCGCCCCGCTCGTCGGCGCCAACCTGGGCGTGATGGACCGCGACGCGAAAGCGCGGCGCGGCTCTCTGCCCATCGCGTTCACGTCGCTCGTCACGGCCGACGGCGCGGCAGTGGTGGCCGACTGGGTCCGCGCCCAACTTGACGCTTGGCGCGCCGCAACACAACTCGCGCCGCGCCGATGATCGACGCCACCACCGAGATCGTGGTCGGTCTCGATTGCCGCGGTCACCCCGTCGCCCGTCAGCTGCGCTGCGAGGCCCCGCTGCTGGCTCGCGTCGTCGCCGGCAGCGGCGACGCGCTTCATCTGGCGATGGTCGGCGGCGCTGCCGGACCGATCGGCGGCGACCGGTTGCGACTGCGTCTCGTCGTCGAGACCGGCGCCCGCGTCGTGGTCCGCTCCGTCGCCGCCTCGATCGTCCAACCCGGACCCCGGCACGAGACCTCCACATTGCACACCGAGTTGATCGTCGAGCCGCTGGCGACACTGGCGTGGCTCCCGCAGCCAACGGTCAGTGTCGCCGGCAGCGCGCACCGTTCGACGATCACGCTCGATGCGTCGAGCACCGCCAACGTGCGCGTTTGCGAAGCGGTGACGCTCGGGCGCCACGCCGAACCGCCCGGGCACTTCCGGCTGCGCGAGCGCGTCACCATCGACGGCGACGCCGTCCTCGATCACGAGACGGAGTTCGCGCCCGGCACTCTGCTCGGGCCCGGCGCCCACGGCCCCGCCCGCACCTACTCGACCGAGGTAGTGATCGGCACGCCGCTTCCCGGGCCGGCGGTCACAGTTGGGCCCGACTGCCTGTCGTCCACCGTCCACCTCTCGCCGCTGTGCGCGCTCGTCGTCAGCAGGTGCTGAGTTCGGCACCAAAGGTCTTGTGGGGCACCCGACCGGGCGTCGAGTCGAAGGCATCCGGCCGTTTCATCACAACGCCGTAACGGGCAACTCGGTCGGGCGCAGCCGATGGGCTTGGGCGCGGCAATACGCCTCAGATGGCACGAATCGCGCCCATCGAAGCTGCTCGGGCGCGGTAGTACGCCACCGGTGGCACAACTCGCGCCCAACCGCCCCCGGGACATCGACTCGATCCGATCTGCCACTCGGAGCGGGTCGCGAGTGTTCAGTCGCGTGACCTTCCCCCTGTCCATCTCACCTTGCTTCCGAACTCAGAGATGTTCGAGCACTCGTACGGTCGTACTGTCGCGGGCATGAGCAAAGGCGACAGCATCACGCAGGGACCAGTCCATCTCACGTGCGCAGCGTGTCGCGTGATCGACCGCGCCGACGGGGTCGAGGACGGCAAGGTCTGGAACCCGGAGCACTTCGTCACTCCCTCGTCGCGCGACCTGTTCAGCCTGATGCGCCGCGTCCAGAATCGCACCGCGGACTCGATCACTGCCACGGCCGGATCAATGCGCTTCGTCTACATCCACATCATCTGGTTCGGCGTGTGGATCGCGGTCAACGTCGGCTTAGCCGGGTTCGACCACGAGTTCGACAAGTTCCCGTTCGGATTGCTGACCATGATCGTGTCACTCGAAGCGATCTTCCTCTCCACCTTCGTGATGATCAGCCAGAACCGTCAGGCGGCGCGTTCCGATCTACGCAGCCAGATCGACTTCGAGAACAACATTCGCGGTGAGGTGTGGTCGGTCCACATCGGCGAGGCGCTCGGCCTCGACGTCGACCACGTCGAAGGCGTCGTGCGTCAAGCCATCGAAGGGGCGCAGATGGCGATGCGCAACGCGTCGTTGGCGACGAAGGCGCCGAAGAAGGAGCCATCGTCCAAACGGACGTGAGCTACCACGTCATCTCCTCGCAGCCACGATGGTCGTCGGGCTCGACCTGGAACGTTGCGTGGGTGATTCCATAGCCCTCTGCCAACAAGGCGCGGGCTCGGTCGAGCACGCCGTGGGTCTCCGTTCCGGTGGTGACGACGAGGTGGGCGGTGACCACCTCCATCTCCGACGTCAACGTCCACACATGCAGGTCGTGAACGTCGACCACGCCGTCGATGGCGGCGATGTCGGTCTGCAGTGCCGGCAGGTCGAGGCCCGCCGGTGCAGCCTGCAGCAGTACCCGCATCGCTTCCCTGCCCAAGCGCCAGGCCCGCGGC
>DATBKA010000702.1:0-13457 GCA_036556105.1 Ilumatobacteraceae bacterium
TGTGGATCGCCGACGGCGCCAACCACACCGGCGGCCTGCGTGCGCAGCCCGAGGAATGGACGCGACGAGTCACCGAGTTCTTCGACTCGGCCCTGCAACCTCCGGCACAGTGAGCTGAGCTCCTGCCGCTGTGGTCTGAAACCGTCACCTCACGACGTCGAGCGACGTGACCAACAGCTCGTTGCCGCTGATGACATCGGTCTCGGTCGACCCGCACGCTGCACAGCGGAAGATCGGGTCGTCGAGGGTCGTCTGCGTGCGACAACGACGGCACTCGATGATCGCCGGGACTTCACGCACCTCGAGCGGGACTCCATCGAGGTCGGTGCCGAAGACGACCATCTCCCAGCTGTAGCGCAGCGTGTCCGGCACGACCTGGCGCAAGTAGCCGATGTCGACGCGGACACATTCGACGGTGCGTCCTGCTGCGGCGTCATGAGCGATCTTGGCGATCGCCGAGCAGATCGACAGCTCGTGCACGTCGTCGAGCCTAGAGAGCGAGACCCGTGGATGAGCTCAGCGAGCGGTGGATCTCATCGACGCGATTCGGCTGGGTTCAGGCGCGTGGCGCCAACCAACTGCCTACATCTGCCTGACATCTGCCTGACATCTGCTTGACATCTGCTTGACATCAACGGGCACGGACTATAGGAAGGCCACACACACCACGACAGTCGCGCCACGAGTCAGCGATCGCGCCAACGCCCGTCTCCGCGGGCCAACCGTCGGGTCGACCCGCATCAAGCCAACGAAGAGGCACCATGATCGAGCACGATGCTCCGCAAGTCGGGTGTTCACCGACGGCGCACGCTCGGTTCGAGGTGGCCGCGCCGCGCCACTTCCTGTTGCCGGCGATCCTGCTCTTGCTCGCCGAGGAGCCACGCCACGGCTATGGACTCGCCAAGGGAGTGCGGGCGTTGCAGCTCGGACGCGTCGATCGTCCGAGCGTCTACCGCGCCCTTGCCCAACTCGAGGGAGATGGGTTGGTGTGGTCGTCGCCACAACAAGCGTCGGCGGCGCAGGGCCGACGTGTGTACTCGCTCACAACGCACGGCGAGCGCGCCCTTCGTCATTGGATGGGCGTCGTCAAGCAAGAGCGCGATGGGCTCGACCGGGTGTTGAAGCGGTACGTCGCCACCGGCACCGTCGATGCAGTGCTGGCCGAAGTCGAAGGTGGGTGGCATCCGGTCACAGCCGCGCCGTGGTCGCCTGTGTCACCGACCTCGCGCATTGCACGCCCTCGGGTCTCGCTGCTGACGGCGGTGGACGAAATCGAGTCGGCGTCACCGGTCGACGAGGTCCACGAGGTCCACGAGGTCGGGGAGGTCCATGAGGTCGGGGAGGTTCACGAGGTTCACCAGGTCCACGAGGAGCCGGAGCCGTCCGAGAGGCGGAGATTCACCGTCATCCCCGAGCGCTCGGCGGTGATGATCAACGCCCGGTCATCGGTCGGGCCGATCACATTCGGCGCGATCGGGATGACCGGATACATCGAAGTCTCGGTGGTCGGTCATCAGATCTGCGCCCACCCTGATCCGACAGCTCATCTGGAGATCGACGTGGGGCGGTTGAGCTCGGGAAACAGCCTCTACGATGCCGAACTGATGCGGCGCATCGACGCCCGCCGGCACCCGACGGTGTGCGTGGATTTGGGGACATGCGACGCGGTGGGCTCGAGTGGACGGTTTCAGCTTGCGGGGGAGGTCACGTTCCATGGCGTCAGTCGCCCGCTCTCCGGCACCGTCGCAGCCACGATGTCGACCGATCGCAGGCTCGTCGTGCGCGGCGAGCAAGTCGTTGACATCCGTGACTTCGGAGTGGCCTCTCCGACGGTGTTGATGTTGCGGATCTACCCGGATGTCGAAGTTGGACTGCAGGTCGAGGCCAACCTCGAATCGCCCATCGGCAGGGAGACCCGCAGACCAGGGGACGGACCAGGGGACGGACCAGGGGACGGACCAGCGAACAGACGAGCGGGCAAACCACGGGAGATCATCTAGTCAGATCATCTAGTCAGATCATCTAGTCAGATCATCTAGTCAGATCATCTAGTCAGATCATCTAGTCAAAAAGGAGTGCCAAATGGGGGTGCTGCTGGTGTTCGCGGCTGGCTATGTGATGGGGGCGCGGGCGGGCGGCGAGAGCCTCGACGAGGTGGTCGAGGCGATGCACGCCATACGCGAGTCCGAAGAGTTCCACGACTTCCTGAAGGCGCTGCGCAATCACACGGCGCACTCGCTGCGCAACATCGCCTCGATGCTGGAGAACGGGCGTGGGAGTGGGACTGGGACTGGGAGCGGGACTGACGGCAACGCCCAGTCGCGCCTTTCGTCGGACCTCCTCGAACGAGTTCGGCTCATCGTCGGCTGGCGTTGACGCCTCCCCGGTGATGGTCGCGCGTCAGGCGCGGGTTGACTCCGCGGATGAACCGCCGACGCTCTCTCTGGGCGTGGCCTTGGCGTGACTGATACCGCGTAGCCCGACCACTTCTCCCGATGAGCCGACAGCCACCTCGGCGCGAACAGCGAACCACTGCTCGTCGGCGGCGGCCGGGCGGTATTCGTCCTCGAACCCCTCGCCGGTGGTGACCGCCGTCAGCATCAGTTCATGAATGCGGACTCGGTCCCCGGCCGCAATTGCGGCCAGGTGAGCTTCAAGCGTTCCTTCGAAGTCACGCGGGTCGACGCCGTGCATACGGTGCAACTCGTCACTCCACTGCACGGCGTTCGTGCCGACATCCCACAGCCATCGCCCGACATGAGCCAGCGCCTCCCACTCGCGGAACCGCTCCTCGACCTCGGCGAGCGCCGCCTGGGCGAGGCGGATCTCGGTGAGCTCCTGGGCGACGCCGAGGGCGCCGGTCAGGCGGCCAGAGGCATCGAGCACCGGCGAGAGCGACAGCGCAACGGGAACAGGCATCCCGTCCTGGCGACGCACTTCCGTGAACAGCCGATCGATGCGTTCTCCCGCGGCGACACGCTCGGCGACCGCATCGAGCGTGTCCCGCAAGTGGCTCGGCAACAGGGCAGCGAGACTGCTGCCGACGATGTCCGCCTCCGAATAGCCGAACACTCTCTCGGCGCCACGGTTCCAACTGACAATGCGTCCGTCTGCATCCTGTGCGAACAAAGCCAGACTGGAGAGACCGGCGATCGTGTCGCGCATCGTCCAGCCATCGAGGCCAGCATCGCTGCGCGGCGACGACGCGTCGACCAGCGCGACGACCCGACCGACGAGGCCGTCGACCGACGCGGCACCGAGGATCTCCGCGGCTGCCGGGGTGGCCGTGACGACCACGCCACCTGACGCGAGTTCGATCGCAGCAGCGTCGGCGCCCCTGACGGGAGTGCGCATGGACAGCGAACCATACTGCACCGCCCTTGCCGTCGCGACGCGGTTGGGCGTACTGTCCCGACTCTACGACCGCTTCGAGAGCGTTCGTCGCGGTTGACCGGAGGTGCAGCCAATGGAGGTGCAGCCAAGGGCGACGGACGCGGACCGTGCGGCGGGGAACGGTGTCGACGGTGTCGACGGTGTGCACGGTGTCGACGGTGTGCACGGTGTCGGCGGTGTCGCTGACGACGCGGTCGACAGCGCCGATGCGCTGGCGGTCGCCGCGCTGGCTTTGTCGCGGCGTTTCGCCGCCGGGGGAACCATGTGGTGTGTCGCCCCCGAATGGCCAGAGCACGCTCGGCACGTCGCCGTCGAGTTCGTCCATCCGGTGATCGTCGGCAAGCGCGCCCTGCCGGCCGTCAGTGTCGGTACCCCGACACTCGTCGCGACCATGCGCACCTTGGTTCGCACCGGCGACGTCGTGCTGATGATGAGCACGCCCGAGTGCCCTGCGGCGAGCGACGTGCTCCGCCGCGCCCGAGCCTGGGGTGCCACCACCATCTGGCTCCAGGTCGGAGGTAGCCAGGACGCGGGCGATCTGGACGACCTCGGAGATCACGTGATCCAGGTCAGCACCGACGACGAGGCGCGGCACGATGGGCGGTTGGTGCTGCACTACCACGTGCTGTGGGAGCTGACCCACGTTTGCTTCGAGCACGGCGGCATTCAGCTCGACGTCGGGCGTGATACACCGGCTGACGAGTGCGTCGACGACGTCTGCATCACCTGCTCCGACTCGGGGCGCCTCGGCGAAGTGATCGACATCGACGAGTCCGGGATCACCCGTGTCCGCACGGCACGTGGTGTGGAGATCGTCGACACGTCGATCGTCGCCGACGTCGGGCCGGGGGCGTTGCTGCTGATCCACGCCGGAACGGCGATCGCCGAGGTCCGATGAGCGACGCGATCCCGTTCGACGCCACGCAGTTCCTGTACCCGTTCATCGCGCCATCGAGCGCGCGCAGCACTCCCGAGAATGCTGCCCTGTTGCGCGACCTCAGCGAATCGGCGGTTGCCAAGATGCGGGCGAGCGCGACGCTGCGCGAGACATCGACGGCGCGATGTCGACAGGCGGTCGACGCCGCAGCGGCGGCAATGGCCGCCCGCTTCGAACGAGGGGGCCGGTTGTTCGTCTTCGGCAACGGCGGCAGCTCGACCGATGCGGAGTGCGTCGCCAGCCTGTTCACCGGACCACCATGGGGGCACCCGCTTCCGGCACGGGCGCTCGTCGACGACTCGGCAGTGTTGACAGCGATCAGCAACGACGTCAGCTTCGATCTCGTCTTCTCCCGGCAGCTGATCGCTCACGGAAAGGCTGGCGACATCGCCTTGGGGCTGTCGACCAGCGGCAACTCGCGCAACCTGCTGACGGCGTTCGAGGAGGCCTCCGCTCGACAGATGCTGACGATCGGCATCGCCGGGTATTCGGGGGGCGAGATGAGTCGCTCGCCACACGTGCAGCACTGCCTGGTGGTCGATGCAGACAGCGTCCACCGCATCCAGGAAACTCAGGCCGCGCTCTCCTACGCGCTGTGGTCAGCGGTGCAGGGTCGCGACACAAGGCTGGGTTGGCGATGACCGCCGTCAACGACCGCGAAGCGACGGTCCTCGAACGGATCGACGCGTATCGTCGTCGCCGGCCACGGCTCACCGACGAGGTCGTCACCTTGGCACACGGTGCCGGCGGCAAGGCCTCGGCGGCCTTGATCGACGCGGTGTTCGTCGAGGCGTTCCGCGAGGTGTCCGGCCAGGTGTCCGGCCAAGAGTCCAGCCAGGCGCTGCTCGATCCGCTGGGTCATCCCCTGGGCGATGCGGCCACGTTGACGCTTCCGACGGGCGAGCGGTTGGCATTCACTACGGATTCGTTCGTCGTCCAGCCCCGCCGCTTCCCCGGCGGCTCCATCGGGCATCTCGCCGTGCATGGGACCGTCAACGACCTCGCCGTCTCAGGGGCGACGCCTCGCTGGCTGTCGGTGGCGTTCGTCATCGAGGAAGGCTTCTCGGTGAGCGAGCTCCGCGAGATCGTGGCCGACATGGCCGAGGCAGCGGTCGCGGCCGGTGTCCATCTGGTCACCGGCGACACCATGGTCGTCGGTCGTGGTGCGGCCGACGGGCTGTACATCACGACCGCCGGCGTCGGCACCGTCGCTGCCGATCGTGCGCTCGGGCCCGAGCTCGTGCGGCCCGGCGATGTCGTCCTCGTCTCCGGCAACATCGCGGATCACGGCATGGCGGTGATGCTCGCTCGTGGCGACTTGCAGCTCGATGCCGACATCCGCTCCGACACGGCGGCAGTCAATCACCTGGTCGCAGCACTGCTCGACGCGGCACCCTCGACGCGGTGGATGCGCGATCCGACCAGGGGCGGTGTTGCCACCGTGTGCAACGAGCTCGCCCGCGACGCCAACGTCGGTGTCGTGCTCGACGAGACGGCCCTGCCGATAGCCCCAGCAGTCGTGGGCGCATGCGATCTTCTCGGCATCGACCCGCTGTACGTCGCCAACGAAGGCAAGATCATCGCCGTGGTCCCGGCGGGCGAGGCGGACGCAGCGTTGGCGGCGATGCGCTCCGACCCGATCGGCACCAGGGCCACACGGATCGGCGAGATCGTTGCCGAGCCGGAGGCTCTCGTCGTGTTGCTGACCACCTTCGGCGGCTCGCGAATCGTCGACACGTTGGTCGGTGACCCGCTACCGCGGATCTGCTGAACCGTGTCTGCCGGAGTCCCCGCCAACCCATTGACCCGAGCCAGGTTTCGAGTCAGCGGAACGGTGCAAGGCGTCGGCTTCCGCCCGTTCGTGTATCGCGTGGCGACTGCCCTCGGGCTGGCCGGCCACGTCCTGAACGACAGCTCCGGAGTGCTCGTCGAGGTGGAAGGGCCCGCCGACCAGGTGGCAGCGTTGCAGCGGGTGCTGCTCGAGGACGCCCCGCCGCTCGCTCGCGTCACGGCCGTCGACGCCGAACGGTTGAGCCCGGCCGGCCTGCGCGGCTTCCGCATCGTCGAGAGCCACGACGCCGGCACGGCGGACGCACCGGTCAGCGTCGACACGACGACGTGCCCCGAATGCCTCGCCGAAGTCGACGACCCCTCCGATCGCCGGTACGGCTACGCGTTCACGAACTGCACGAACTGCGGGCCGCGATACACGATCGTGCTCGGGGTTCCCTACGACCGTCCGGCCACGACGATGGCCGGGTTCACGATGTGCTCACGTTGTCAGGCCGAGTACGACGATCCTGCTGATCGCCGCTTCCACGCCCAGCCGAACGCCTGCCCCGCCTGCGGGCCACAGTTGTCATGGCGTACAACGCATGAAGACCCGTCCGACGCAACGCTGGAGGCGTCACCACTCGCCGCCGCCGTCGCCGCGATCCTCGACGGATGCATCGTGGCGATGAAGGGTCTCGGTGGCTATCACCTCGTCGCCGATGCCACCAACACGGCGGCCGTCGCCGAGCTCCGCCGGCGAAAAGCTCGTGACGACAAGCCGTTCGCAATCATGGTCCCGTCGCTCGACGCCGCCGAGGCGCTGTGCGACCTGGATGCTCCGGCAATCGAGGCGCTCACCTCGATTCGCCGGCCGATCGTGCTCGCCCAGCGTCGGGCGGGCACGGGGGTGGCCGACGCGGTGGCGCCAGGCCTCCCCGAACTCGGCCTGATGCTCCCATACACACCGCTGCACCACCTGCTGATGCGAGGCACGGCGCGGCCACTCGTGATGACGAGCGGCAACCTGAGTGACGAACCGATCGCCCACGACGACGTCGATGCGAACGCGCGGCTGGGGCCGTTGGTCGATGGGCTGCTGCAGCACGATCGACCGATCCACATCCGCAGCGATGACTCCGTGGTGCGCGCCCAGCCCCACCGCGTTCAGGTGTTGCGCCGGTCGCGAGGCTATGCGCCCGAGCCGATGCGCTTGCCGTTCCGTAGCAGCCACGCCGTGCTCGGCGTCGGTGCCGAGCTGAAGAGCACCATCAGCGTGGCCCGCGCCGACTGGGTCGTGGCCAGCCATCACATCGGCGATCTCGAGCACCTGGCCACGTATCGCTCCTTCCTTCAGGCGGTCGAGCACCTGCCTCGCCTCTACGGCGTCGAGCCGCGACTCGTCGTCCACGACATGCATCCGGAGTACCTGTCGACCAAGTGGGCCATCGACTGGGCGGCCCAGCGCGATGTGCCGCTGCTCGCCGTTCAGCACCATCACGCCCATGTCGCCGCGTGCATGATCGAGCACGGCCGCACCGCCCCCGTGCTGGGAATCGCCTACGACGGTCTCGGCTACGGCGCGGACGGATCGATGTGGGGCGGCGAGCTGCTGATCGCCGATCTAGCGACCTCGCGGCGCGTCGGTCATCTGCGACCGGTGCGGATGCCGGGCGGCACTGCGGCCATTCGCGAACCATGGCGAATGGGGGCGGTGTGGGCAGCCGCGGCGAAGGGTCGCGATGCCGCAGAGCGCGGTTGCGACGAGCGTGGCGTCGACGCGGTCAAGGCCGCAGCAGTTCTCGATCTCGCCGAGCACCGCCTCTCGCCGGTCACGACCAGCGCCGGGCGGCTGTTCGACGCGGTGGCGACGCTCCTCGGCGGTCGCCAGGTAGTCACCTACGAGGCGCAGGCGGCGATCGAGTTGGAGGCGCTGGCGCGATCGGTGCCTCGTTCCCGGGCGACTCGATACGAAGGGTGTGTCGCGTTCGACTACTGCGAGCCGGAGGGTCGGTGGACGATCGACCCGGCGCCACTGATCGCGGCGATGCTCGACGATGTGGATGACGGCGTCGGAAGGCACCTCATCTCGGCCGGCTTCCACGAAGCGTTCGGCGCGGCCACCGCGGAAGCCGCCGCCGCGGTGGCGGCAGCGGAGCACGTCGCCACGATCGCCCTGACCGGCGGCGTGTTCCAGAACAGCCGACTCACCGAGATCGTGGAGGACGGCCTCGCCACGATGGGCTTCGAGGTGCTGGTTCACGCCGCCGTGCCTCCCAACGACGGCGGCATCAGCGTCGGTCAGGCGGCGATCGGAGCGTTCACCGCGGCCCTCGGCTGAACAGCGGGCTCACGAAGCCCCCGCTCAGGCACTAGTTGCAAAACGCACTCATTGACGCGGCACCACCCTGGGCGTAGATACAGCTTCGACATCGGGGGCCACGAGGAATCAGCGCGCGGCACGGTGTGCAGGTTCGAGAAAACAAACGTCGACACTCGCCGACGCTCCGAGCAAAAGGAGTGCGTGTGACCGCTGTGGAAGCCCCTCCGGACGAACTGGTCGTCCACATCCTGTGGCTCAATGCCGGACTCAGCTGCGACGGTGACTCGGTCGCGTTGACTGCCGCAACCCAGCCCGCCATCGAGGAGATCGCGTTGGGTGCCCTGCCCGGTCTGCCCAAGATCGCCGTCCACTGGCCGCTCATCGACTTCGAGTGCGGCCCCAACGGTGGTGCTGATGACTTCCTCGAGTGGTTCTTCAAGGCGGCCCGGGGCGAGTTGGAGCCGTTCGTGTTGGTCGTCGAAGGGTCGATCCCCAACGAGAAGATCAACGGCGATGGCTACTGGACCGGCTTCGGCAACAACCCCGACACCGGCCAGCCGATGACCGTGAACGATTGGCTCGATCGCCTGGCCCCGCTGGCGCTGGCGGTGCTCGCCGTCGGCACGTGCGCCACCTACGGCGGCATCCACGCCATGGCCGGCAACCCGACCGGGGCGATGGGCGTGCCCGACTACCTCGGTTGGGGATGGAAGTCGAAGGCCGGGCTGCCGATCGTGTGCGTGCCCGGCTGTCCCGCACATCCCGACAACATGTCGGAGACGATCACATATCTGCTGTACCAGGCGACCGGCCAGGCTCCGATGATCCCCCTCGATGAGGCGTGGCGTCCGCAGTGGCTGTTCGGGGCGACGGTGCACGAGGGCTGCGATCGAGCCGGGTACTACGAGCAGGGCGACTTCGCCACCGAGTACGGCTCGCCGAAGTGCATCGTCAAGCTCGGCTGCTGGGGTCCGGTCGTCAAGTGCAACGTGCCCAAGCGGGGCTGGGTCAACGGCGTCGGCGGCTGCCCCAACGTCGGCGGGATCTGCATCGGCTGCACGATGCCAGGCTTCCCGGACAAGTTCATGCCGTTCATGGACGAGCCTCCCGGCTCACGTGTGTCGACCGTGGCGAGCGGCATGTACGGCATGGTCGTTCGCGGCTTGCGGCGAATCACCCAGAAGACCGTCGACGATGAGCCGCGTTGGAGAGTACGCGGCGATCAGTTGCTCACCGGCTATGTGCCCGCTGGCGACTTGCTCACTGGCGACAAAAAAGGCGCCCAACTAGGAAAGGGTCGGTAGGAGATGGCGACAGTGACCGAAACCCTCCGGCCCGAGGGCCAGGAGAAGCAACTCATCGAGATGGCGTGGGACCCGATCACGCGCATCGTCGGCAGCCTCGGCATCTACACGAAGATCGATTGGTCGAACAAGACGGTCTCGGAATGCCACAGCACGTCGTCGATCTTCCGCGGCTACAGCATCTTCATGAAGGGCAAGGACCCGCGCGACGCGCACTTCATCACCAGCCGGATCTGCGGCATCTGCGGTGACAACCACGCCACCTGCTCGTGCTACGCGCAGAACATGGCCTACGGAGTGCACCCGCCCGCGCTCGGCGAGCAGATCGTCAACCTCGGCGAGGCCGCCGAGTACATGTTCGATCACAACATCTTCCAGGAGAACCTCGTCGGGGTCGACTTCTGCGAGAAGATGGTCGCCGAGACCAATCCGGGCGTGCTCGATCTCGCCAACCGCACCGATGCACCTCATGCCGACATGCACGGCTGCCGCACGATCGGTGACATCATGCGCAGCCTGAATCCGTTCAGCGGCGACTTCTATCGCGAGGCGCTGCAGGTCAGCCGCTACACGCGCGAGATGTTCTGCTTGATGGAAGGCCGGCACGTACATCCCTCGACGCTGTATCCCGGCGGGGTCGGCACGACCGCAACGATCCAGCTGCTCACCGACTACGCCAGCAGGCTGATGCGCTACGTCGAGTTCATGAAGCGAGTCGTCCCGCTGCATGACGACCTGTTCGATTTCTTCTACGAAGCGCTGCCGGGATACGAGCAGGTCGGCAACCGACGCATCCTCCTCGGCTGTTGGGGCGCGTTTCAGGACCCGGCCGTCTGCAACTTCCAGTACAAGGACATGACCGATTGGGGCCGGGCGATGGGCGTCACGCCGGGCGTCGTCGTCGACGGCAAGCTGGTCACGAACGACCTTGTCGGCATCAATCTTGGCATCCGCATCCTGCTCGGCAGCTCCTACTACCAGAGCTGGGAAGACCAGGAGATGTTCGTCACCAAGGACCCCCTCGGGAACGCGGTCGATCGCAATCACCCGTGGAACCAGACGACGATCCCACAACCCCAGAAGCGCGACTTCGACTCCAAGTACAGCTGGGTCATGTCACCGCGCTGGTTCGACGGCACGGATCACCTCGCCCTCGACACCGGCGGTGGCCCGCTCGCCCGGTTGTGGTCGACGGCGCTGTCAGGGCTCGTCGATCTCGGCGGCTACGTGAAGGCGACCGGCACGAGCGTGCAGATCAACCTCCCCAAGACGGCGTTGAAAGGCCCCGTCTCGTTCGAGTGGAAGATCCCGAAGTGGTCGAACACGATCGAGCGCAATCGGGCCCGGACCTACTTCCAGGCCTATGCCGCGGGAGCAGGGCTGCACTTCCTGGAGCAGGCGCTCGCCGAAGTGCGCGCCGGACGAACCAAGACGTGGGAGCCGTTCACCGTGCCCGACGAGAGCATCGGCTGCGGCTTCACCGAAGCGGTCCGCGGCGTGCTGTCCCACCACATGGTGATCCGCGACGGCAAGATCGCCAACTACCACCCGTACCCGCCGACGCCGTGGAACGCAAATCCGCGCGATGTCTACGGCACGCCCGGACCGTACGAGGACGCCGTGCAAGGTTGCCCGATCTTCGAGGAGAACGACCTGGAGCACTTCAAGGGCATCGACATCATGCGCACCGTGCGTAGCTTCGACCCGTGCCTGCCATGTGGCGTGCACATGTATCTCGGGCATGGCCACACGTTGGAGAAGGTGCACTCACCCACCGCCTACAACTACGAGGATCTGACCTGAACGCGCCGGACGAACATGCGACGGTGGCGTCGATCGGCGCGGCCATCGAGCGCAAGCTCGACGATCTGCAGGCGCGACTCGATCCGACCAGCTACGACAGCGTCATGGAACTGCTCCAGTCGATCACCGATCTCTACGGTTCGGGCTTGGCTCGGATGCTGGAGCTCACCGACCTCCATGCTCCGGAGCTGACGGCCCGGCTGGTCGCCGACGACCTGCTGGCCAGCCTGCTGATCGGCAGTGGCCTGCACCCCGACGAGCTGGAGATGCGCATCCACCGCGCCCTCGACGCTGTGCGTCCGTTCCTTGCCGGACACGGCGGAGACGTGGAGCTGCTCGACGTCGACGAACATGCCGGCGCGGTACGACTGCGCTTGCTCGGAAGCTGCGACGGCTGCCCGTCGTCGGCGATCACGCTGCGCTCCACCGTCGAGCGGGCGATCATGGAGGCGGCGCCGGAGATCGGATTGATCGACGTGGAAGAACCGGCTCAGCTCGACACGAGCACGCCGATAGCCCTTGGTCAGAAGCCGGTCACGATGTTCGACCCGGCCACCGGTTGCGGCGCGGCGCAATCGAACGACGAATCGACCACGAGCGACGTGGCGATCCGGTGAACGCTGAGCAATCTCTCACCGCTGTCTTGAAGCGGATACGCGAGACACAGCTTTCCCCCAAGCCGCGACCGGGAGAGCGTTGCGAGCTGTGCGCGGAGCTGACCCCCGACGAGCACGGTCACGTCGTCGATCTCGAATCTCGCGCTCTGCTGTGCGCATGCCGCCCCTGCTATCTCGTGTTCGCCCCGGCCGGCGCCGGCGGACGCCGATACCGAGCGGTGCCGGACCGTTTCGTGTCGTTTCCTGACTTCGAGCTCTCCGAGTCGCACTGGGAGGCCTTGCAGATCCCGGTCGAGGTGGCGTTCTTCTTCCGCAACTCTGCACTCGGCCAGATCGCCGCGTTCTACCCCGGACCGGCGGGCGCCACAGAGTCGTTGTTGTCGCTCGACTCGTGGTCGAACGTCGTCGCCGCCAATCCAGGCCTGGAGACGCTGCAACCCGACGTCGAGGCATTTCTGGTGCGCAGCCCCGAGCGCCGTGCGGGTGCCGCCGAGGCGGAGTGCTACCTCGTACCGATCGACGCCTGTTACGAGCTCGTCGGCGAGTTGCGCAGGCTGTGGAAAGGCTTCGACGGAGGCACTGAGGCTCGGGAAGCACTCGATCGGTTCTTTGCCCGTGTCCGCGACCGGGCCCGGCCGTTGCTGTCCACGACCGCGACGACGGAGCATCGATGAGCCCGGTCTCGTTCGAGGTGGTCGGATCGCGCGTCGAGCCTCACGCTGCAGCGCCGACGTTGGTGCTGCGACTGCGGATCACGGCCACATCACCACAGCCGATTGCCGCGATGGTGCTGCGCGCCCAGATCATGATCGATCCCAAGAAGCGGCGCTACACGGCGGAGGAGGAGTCGCTGCTGACCGACCTGTTCGGCGACACCCCGCGCTGGGGTGAGACATTGCGACCGTTTCTGTGGATGCACGTGTCGACGACCGTCACGGAGTTCACCGGATCGACCGAGGTCGACCTGCCGATCGCCTGCACCTACGACTTCGACGTCGCCGCGGCGAAGTACCTCCACGCGTTGGGCAGCGGGGAGGTCCCGCTCATCGTCATGTTCTCCGGCACTGTCTTCGGACGCAGCACCGGCGGCGGCAACGGGGCGTTCAGCGCGGCGCCGATCTCATGGAGCGAGGAGGCGTCGTACCGGCTTCCCGTCGAGCTGTGGCGGCAGATGATGGATCTCTACTTCCCCAACGGCGGATGGTTGCGGCTGCAGCGCACGACGCTCGACGCACTCCAGCGGTTCAAGGCCGGCCGTGGGCTGCTGACGTGGGACGAGGCGGTAGAGATGCTGCTCAAACAAGCCGGGG
>DATBKA010000703.1:0-3922 GCA_036556105.1 Ilumatobacteraceae bacterium
GATGGCTGCGCTGAGGTCGTCGACGTCGCCGGCGCGGCACTGCAGCACGGTGTCGCCGTCGCGTCCGGTGACTTCGGGCAGCGCGCCGCCGTTCGTGGCGACGAGGCAGATCCCCGTCGACATCGCCTCGATCGCCGGCAGGCTGAACCCCTCGTAGAGGCTGGGCACGACGGCCAGCTCGGCCTCGGCGTACAGCTCCACGATCCGTTCGTCGGGCACGCCGCTGACGAACTGGATGTGCGGCCGCAAGCCAAGCCGGTCGATGAGATCGTTGCTGGCACCATCGCGTGGCTTGCCGATGATCGTCAGCGTGACTTCGCGCTCCGTACGCAACTTGGCCATCGCCTCGAGCAGATAGGCGAGACCCTTCAGGGCCACGTCGGCCGAGGCTGTCGTGATCAGCCGCCCAGGTTGGCGAGCGACATGCGGGAGCGGCTGGAAGAGGTCGGGATCGACACCGACCGGCACCAGGCGCATGCGGTCGAGGCTGACACCCATGTCGGCATTGATGTCTTTGATCGAGTTCTCGCTGACGACGACGATGCGCGGCATGCGGCTGGCGACGCGGCCTTGCATCTTCACGAAGTTGTACCAACGGCCGATCGAGTAGCGCTTGCGCCACCCGGTGGTGTGAGCCATCTCGAGGGCGCGGTCGCGCGTGATCGGGTGGTGCAGCGTGACGATCGTCGGCATCAGCTTCTCGATGCCGAGGATGCTGTAGCCGAGGCACTGGTTGTCGTGCACCAGATCGAAGTCGGCCCGACGGGGCTGCAGGGCGCGCAGGGCGCGCATGCTGAACGCCAGCGGCTCCCCGAACGTGCCGCGCAGGTGGCTGAACGCCTCCGCCCAGTCGGCGCCGGTCTTCAGCTCCCAGTATCCGGGGAAGCGCCCAGGAAAGTGGTCGTTCCACAGGTCGAGGCTGGGCAGCTGGTGCAGTGGCACGCGGTCGTCGAGCACCGGGTAGGGCTGGCCGCCGAACACCTCAACGCGGTGACCGAGATCGACGAGGGCCTTGGTGAGGTGGCGGGTGTACACGCCTTGGCCGCCGACGTGGGGTTTGCCGCGATACGTGAGATATGCGATCGAGAGAGCGGCGTCAGGCGACAGCGCCCTGGCAGGAGACATGGGCGATCAGGCTATCGGAGCCTTGTTACCGCCCGGTAAGCGTCACAGGGTTGCAACGCGTGGTGTCGCCCGTCACGGTGAATCCGAGCTTCGAGCCCAGCTGATGGTCATCGTCCGGCGCAGCTCGTCGCCCGGCTCGAGCCGCGTCGCACCTCCGATGTTGAACGCGTCGGGCGGGCCGGATTGTGGCTCTACACAGGTCGCATGCTGCGGCATGTCGTAGACGACCCAGTAGTCGCAGTCGCTGGTGATCGTGACCTCGAGGCCGCCGATCCACAGTCGCGGGGTGCTGAGCGGGCCGGCGAAGCAGTCGTCCCATGGTGGCGACGTCGGTGCGATGGTGCGGCCGGTCGGGATGTAGTCGTCGTCGCGAACGAACATCTTCTCGAAGCGAAGATCGACCCGCTGCGGCTTCACGAACCACGGATGCCAGCCGACGGCCGCCGGCATCGCCAGCCGGTCGGCACGCACGGCGAGCGTGCACGTCAGCGAGGTGTCGTCGAGATTGATCTCCTGGCGCGCCTCGCCGCCGAACTCCCATGCCAGGCGGCACTCCATCGTCGCAGTGCGCCCGTTCGCCGACGTCACCTCCCACGGTTGTTCGAAGCCGGTGCCGTGGATTGCGTGGACGTCGAAGTTGATCGGCAGGCGGTGCTCCACACCGTCGAACTGGAAGCGGCCGCGCCGGATGCGTCCTGCCCACGGCACCATCGGGAAGCAACCCCACCCGGTCGGCGCAACGGAAGGATCCGGCCCGACGAGCACGTCGGTGCCATCGACCGTCAACGTGGCGACCCGACCACCGGCCTTCGGGTCAAGGCTGCATGAGGCGGAGTGGCCGTCAGATCCGGCGCAGAGGTCGATCACGGCGCACATTCTGCAGTGTTTGACGTCTGCGGGCCCCTATACGGGGCGTGAGGCGTCAAACGCGACAGAGTTGGGGGATGCGTGGATTGGTGCAGCGAGTCGCCGAGGCGGCCGTGTTCGTCGGCGACGAGACAGTGGGAGCGATTGGCGCCGGGCTGTGCGTGCTCGTCGGCGTGACTCATCACGACAGCGAGGCGACGGCGCGCAAGCTCGCCGACAAGATCTGGGGCTTGCGGGTGATGGACGACGAGAACGGCGTGATGAACAAGTCGATCGCCGACACCGGTGGCGAGGTGTTGATCGTCAGCCAGTTCACCCTGTACGGAGACACGACGGGTGGCCGCCGACCGAGCTGGATCAACGCCGCCCGGCCCGAGCACGCCGAGCCGTTGGTGCAGGCCGTCATCGACGCGT
Organism: Ilumatobacteraceae bacterium; assembly: GCA_036556105.1. Taxonomy (GTDB): domain Bacteria; phylum Actinomycetota; class Acidimicrobiia; order Acidimicrobiales; family Ilumatobacteraceae; genus JAENVT01. The sequence continues at coordinate 2,407 of DATBKA010000703.1, forward strand.
TGCGCGGTCACGGGGCGGAAGTCGCCACCGGCCGCTTCCGCACCGAGATGAAGGTCTCACTGATCAACGACGGTCCCGTCACCATCCTGCTCGAGGTCTGACGCGGACCGCCGGCGCGCCAGCCACTCCCGCCCCGGAACGTGCCACGCGCCGAGGCCGACGAGGAGGATCACGATCGTCCACACCAGGTCGCCGAGATGCGAGTACCACGTGCGGCCCGACGACAGCGCGATCGTGCGCGAGATCACCCGTTGCTCACTGACGCCCGTGCGCTCGAACACGTCGCCGCCCGGTGACACGAACGCGCTGAATCCAGTCGGCGAGACCTGCACGACCCATCGCCCGTTCTCGATGGCGCGCAGCCGCGACGAGGCGATCTGTTGCGACTGCAAGATCGTGCCGCTGTAGCTGGAGCCGTTCGTCGGGTTGAAGATGAACGTGCCACCGTGATCGATGCCATCGTGCGTGCGTGATGCGAAGAAGACCTCCCACGAGATCACGGTCGCGGCGCGAACGTCGCCGGTGCTGGTCGGGATGTCGAGGTAGCCCGGGCCCGCACCGGCAACGGCGTCGCGGGGGACGAGATCGGTCGGCGCGCCGAGCGCGTGGAGCAGCCCGCGCAGCGGCATGTACTCACCGAACGGCACTCGGTGCACCTTCTCGTAGCGGGAGACCACCTCGCCGGTGGGAGTGACGACGACCTGGGCGTTGATGAAGTGGTCGTTCGGCGCGTCCTCGGTGACCCCGATGGACAACGGCGCGCCGATGCGCGCTGCCTCCTGGGTGATGTCCGCCAGCTCCCTGCTTCCGGCGAACGTGCCCACATCGACGACGTTCTCGGGCCAGACGACGACGTCGGCCGAGCCGGGCGCGATCATGTGCGTGGCGGCGAGGTGGCGTTCGAAGACAAGCCGCGGATCGGTGTGGATGGCATGTGTGCCTTGTGGCCCGCCGCCCTGGACGATGGCGACACGCAGCATCGCCGGCTGAGCCGCCTGCACTCCATCGGGCGCGATCGTGACGGCGATCAGCAGCACGACGATGGCAGCGGCCAGCCCGATCACGCCGTGCCACTCCCCGCTCGTCGAGCGACCGCGGCGGCGCACCATCTGAGGGACGAACGGCGACGGCCCGGAGAGGGAGAAGCCGATCTGGAACACGACCCAGGTCAGCAAGATCACGCCGCCGACGCGCACGACACCGACGAACGGGCCATCTGCTTGGCCGATCGGCAACGTGGCCAGGGGCACGCCGCCGAACGGAAAGACAAGGCGTAGCGCCTCGGCCAACGTGTGCGCCGCCGGACGGCCGATCACCCGCCATCGCCCCTGCGGCGCAATCGTCGCGGCGACGGCGTGGTAGCCGGCAAACACGGCGACGGCGGCGAAGTAGCCAGGGATCGTCAACGACCACATCCAGGCCATCCCCGGAAGCATCCAGGCTGCGGCGAACAGCCACCCGCGCCGGGCCCGGGAACGGGCCGGCGCCCTCTCCCCGAGTGAGGACTCGAACACGG
>DATBKA010000704.1:0-4239 GCA_036556105.1 Ilumatobacteraceae bacterium
GGAGATGCCGTACGAGGCGGCGCGCGCTCGCGTGCAGATCGCCTTGGCATGCAGCGCCCTGGGCGATCTCGATGCAGCCGAACGCGAATTCGATGCGGCGCGCGCCACGTTCGAACGGCTCGGTGCCCAGCCCGAACTGACGCGGCTGTCGCGCCTCGATCACGGCTCCGAACGGACGAACGCCGAGCTGACAGAGCGTGAGTGCGAGGTGATCCGCCTTGTCGCCACAGGCAAGACCAATCGCGAGATCGCCGCCGCACTCGTCATCAGCGAGCACACGGTCGCCCGTCACTTGCAGAACATCTTTACGAAGCTCGGAATCACGTCTCGCGCTGCGGCGACGGCGTACGCGTACGACCAGAACCTGATCTGAGCTGCGGCCGCCGCGGCATGGTTCGAATCAACCACGCGGCTCACACGGCCGAGATGGTTCATTCGGTCGATGCGCCGACCGGGCCGATCTTCGTACCTTGCTTCCACCGGGAAGAGCCCGCAACGAAGGAGGCAGCCGTGGCCAGCACGCACGTCGAGATCAGCCCTGATGAAGCAACCGTGACGCGATTGAGCGAAGCGTTCAACCGGTGTTTCGAAACGTTCGAAGCCGGTGATGACCTGTTCACCCCGGACGCGTTCTTCGACCTCCTCCCCCCGTTGTGGCGCTTTCAGCTTCAGGGTCCTGAGGCATTTGCCACGCAGCTGCGGGCGATCTCCTCGGGACGGACAACGTCGCGGCTGCTGCGGGTCGTGCCGACGGCGACCGGCTTCGTGATGGAGCACGAAGAGACCCAACACGGTGTCCCCGTCGAAGTGGCGCGCCGTCTCTGGCTGTGCGAAGTGCGCGACGGGCGGATCAGCGAAGCCCTCTGCTATTGCAATGGCGGTTGGGATGACGAACTCCGCGCCCGACATGCCGCCGAAGCGCCGATGCTCCGGCCATAAGGGCGGTGACAGGATGACCATCACCAATGACACACGCCAGAGCGGCACAGCAGTGACGCCGAACGAAGTTCTCGCGGCAGCGAGCCGGCTGGCACCGATCATCGCCGGGCGCGGCGCCGACATCGAGAGTGCCCGACGTGTTCCGCGCGACATCCTCGACCGGCTCATCGCCGACGGATGCTTCCGAATCACGCTGCCGGTCAGTCACGGTGGCAGCGGCGCTGACCTGCCGACGGCGATGCGCATGGCCGAGACACTCGCCAGCGGCGACGCCTCTGTTGCCTGGATCACGATGCTCGGCGCCACGGCCTGGTGCGACTTGGCGGGCCTGCCGCGCCGATCGTTCGATGCGATCTTCGCCAAGAACCCCGACGTGATCGTGGCCGCAGTGATCAACCCGACTGGCTCGATCACTGCCGTCGGCGACAGCTATCGAGTGAGCGGACGGTGGAGCTTTGCCAGCGGTTGCGAACACGCCGACATGCTGTTCGGCAACTGCATCGAGGGAACGGTCGACGGTGTTCCGCAGATGCGCGGGGCGGTCCTCCCGGCCGACTCGGTCACGATCGAGGACACGTGGAATGTGTCCGGTCTCTGTGGCACCGGTAGCCACCACTTCCGAGTCGATGACCTCGTCGTGCAGAGGGAACTCACGTTCAGGCCGCTCGTCGACGAGCCTTGCATCGACGAGATCGCCGTGCACATCCCTCCGCCGGCGCTCATCTCGCTGAGCATCGCCAGCATCGCTCTCGGGATCGCCCAGGGAGCACTCTCCGACATCGTGGCCCTCGCCCTGCGCAAGACCCCACTGCTTGCTCCGGGACCCTTGGCGACGAACTCGTTGTTCCAGTCCGAGTTGGCAACGGCCGACACGGACCTTCGGGCGGCGCGAGCGCTGCTGTACGAGACTGCCGAGTCGCTGTGGGCCGGCGCTACGCGTGGCCCGCTGACACTCGAGCAACGGGCGCGGATTCGCGCCAGCGCAGTGTGGGCCACGGAACGAGCGACCGGTGTGGTCGACACCGCGTATCGGGCCGGTGGCGGCAGCGCGATCTACACCGACAATCCGCTGCAGCGCCGCTTCCGCGACATCCACGCCCTGACCCAGCACTTCCTCGTCCGGCGCGACACGATGACGACGGCGGGGGCGATCCTCGCCGGGCAGGATCCGAAGGTGATGATCTTCTAGCCGCTCGACACCCAGTCTTGTCGCGGCGACTACGGAGGTGGTGGTGAGGGTGCGCCTGCCCGTGTTTCTGCCCGAAGGTGCGAGCACGTCCGCGGTGAGATGACGCAACATCGTCACCATGACGACTTGGAACCAGGCCGGCGGCGACTTCGCCGAACTGTGGGGAGACTCCCTGCAAGACCTCTACGACGAGATGAGCGGGTGGAACCTCGACGAGGTCGGTCGCTGCAGCTGGCACCCCGAGCTGAGCCTGTCGTGGGACGACAACGAGGTGATCACCGGTGGCACGCTGACCGTCGACATCGAGGTGCTGGTGCCGGCGTGGGCGAAGCGCAGCGATGCCAACGACGCGGTGCGCGCCGAGTGGGACCGCTGGTCCTCGGCGTTGATGACTCATGAGATGGGCCACTACGACCTGGCCTACCAGTACCTCGACAACTTCGAGACGACGCTCGTCGGGATGTCGAAGGATGACGCCTGGGCCGCCTTCGAACAGGTGAAGCGCGACCTGCAAGCCGCGAGCGACAGCTACGACACGTCGACGAACCACGGCATCAGCCAGGGCACGACGCTCGACACGAGCATCACCTGATCACGCCGCGACGCGGTCGCGTGCACCAAGTCAGCGCAGCGGCTCCTGGTACACCAGCGCCGTGCCGTCGAGCACGACCGTGCCGTCCTGGTTGGTGATCGTGGTGCGCAGCGTGCAGATCGGCTTGTCCTCGCGGACAGACAACACCTCAGCCTTGGCGACGATCTCGTCGCCGGGCCGCACCGGCGCGCGGAAGTTCCAGTCGACGTGCAAGAACACGCTGCCAGGCCCAGGGAGGTCTTCGGCCACCAACGCGTTGAGCAAGCCGGACGTCACGCCACCTTGGACGATGATCCCACCGAAGCGGCTCCTCGAGGCGGTGGCCTCGTCGTAGTGCAACGGGTTGCGGTCGCCCGTCAGTTCGGTGAACAGTTCGATGTCGCGTGCTGTCACCTTCCGCGCTCGCCGCGCTGTCTCGCCGACCTGCATGCTGCCACGGTAGTCGCGGCGCGCGAGAGTGGCGACGGAGAACCAGGAGGACACGATGGCACTCACTCTGGACGATGCACGGGCGATCATCGCCGCGGCACGCGGCGCGGCTCGGGAGGCCGGCATGAAGCCGCTCTCGATCGTCGTCCTCGACGCAGGTGGCCACGTGACTGCCTTCGAGCGTGAGGACGGATCGTCGAACAAGCGCTTCGAGATCGCCTTCGGCAAGGCGCACGGCGCGCTCGCCCTCGGGATCGGCTCACGCGCCCTCATGGCCCGCGCCGAGCAGCAGCCCTACTTCGTTGCCGCGGTGACGAACGCGATCGGCGGCGCGCTCGTGCCGGTACCGGGTGGCGTGCTCATCACCGATGGTTCGGGCGCACTGCTCGGTGCGGTCGGAGTCACCGGCGACATTTCCGACAACGACGAGATCGCTGCCGTCGCCGGCATCACCCAGGCCGGGTTCACTCCCGTCACCGGGTGACCGACACAGCTGCCCATCAGGTCGCGCGATGATCAGCGCATGGTGACTGGATACGGCGGAACGTACCGCGCGACCGTGGTCGACAACCTCGACCCGATGCTGCAAGACCGATTGCTGGTGATGGTTCCCGAGGTGTACGGAAGTGACACGTCGGTGTGGGCGGTCGCCTCGCGGACATCGGGATCCTCGTCGGTGCCCTCCGTCGGCGATGCGGTCTGGGTGTCGTTCGAGCACGGTGACACCGACTTCCCGGTGTGGCAGCTCGAAGGCGACGACAGCAACGCCGCCCACGGATACGTCGGCAAGTACCGAGGAGTCGTGCTCGACAACGTCGACCCCTTGCAGGAGAACCGGTTGGTCGTCTCGGTGCCCGAGGTCGACCCGTCATCGGCGTGGGCGCCGCCGTCGGACGACGTCCGCTACAACTCCCCACCCGACATCGGCGCGCAGGTGTGGATCGAGTACGACAACGGCGACCCGGCATATCCGCGGTGGGTCGGCCTGGCCTGACACCGGGCGAATCACCTTCTATGTGTTCAGCGTGAGCGCACAGACCGACTGTCGTTCTCGGCGCTCACGAAGAACACACAGAAGGTGTTTTCGATG
>DATBKA010000705.1:0-3258 GCA_036556105.1 Ilumatobacteraceae bacterium
AGCAGGCACCCGCTTCACGCACACGAGGATCCTCATGACTTCATGCGAGTGTCGTCCGGGTCGAACAGTGGGCGTGCACTGGCACGCTCGACCGTCACCGGGTAGCACTCGTTCTGGTACATGACCTGTAGCTTCGTGCCCTCGACGGCGTGGTCGGGCGGGAGGTAGGCCATCAACAGATACTTGCCGACCGACGGTCCGGCACCGGCCGTGGTGACGCGCGAGACGCGTCCCTTGGAGTCGACGATCCGCTGGTTGTCGAGGGTGAGGATCGGCTCGTTGCCGCCAGTCGGGAAACGGTCGTACCCGTCGGCGCACCGCTGCGAATCCATCGACAACGTGCACATGATCGCGGCAGGGCTCTCCTCACGAGCTTTGAGGTAGGCGGCCTTGCCCTTGAAGTCGGCCGACTTCACCTTCGGACGAGCGAGCCCGGCCTCAACGGGGTTGTACTCGCTCTCGAGCTCCGCACCCATCAGCCGGTAGCCCTTCTCGATACGCCCGGTGACGGCGTACACACCGATGCCGACCGGGATGATGTCGAACTCCCTTCCTGCCTCGGCGATGGTGTCCCACAACCGCAAGCCGTGCTCCATGTTCGTGTACACCTCCCAACCGTTTTCGCCGACGTAGGAGATGCGGAACATGATGCACGGCACGCCGTCGATGAGCACTTCGCGCACGGCACCGTACGGGAAGCCCGCCTGGGAGACGTCGTACGGCTTGGACTCGTCGGTGACGATCTTGGCCATCGTCTTCTCGGCGTTCGGGCCCCAGACACCAACCGTGCAGATCCCCTGGGAGCGATCCGTGAACGTGACCGACCCGTCGGTCGGCATGTACTTGCGAAACCAGTACTGGTCACGACCGCCGTCGAACGCTCCGGTGATGATGCGGAAGTGGTCTTGACCAAGACGTTGGATGGTGAGGTCGCCGCGGAATCCGCCGTGATCGGTGAGCAGTGGTGTGTACACGCTGCGCCCGACCGGCACGTCGACGTTGTTGACGCACATGTACTGCAGGTAGTCCGACGCCCCGGGCCCGGTGATGTCGAACTCGTTGAACGCGGTGAGGTCGACCATCCCGACGCTCTCGCGCATCTGCAGGTGTTCGGCGTTGGTGATCGGGCTCCACCAACGTCCGTCCCATTCGTGCTGGCGCGGCGTGAACGCGTCGGGGAACTTGTCCTTCAGCGTGGCGTTGCTCTCGTACCACTGCGGCCGCTCCCAGCCGCGCGCATCGAAGAACACTGCGCCCAAGGCCTCCTCGCGGGCGTAGAACGGGCTGCGACGCATGCCGCGTTGGCTGGCCCACTGCTCACGCGGGTGGACGATGCCGTACGTCTTGTTGAAGTGCTCGGCGCAGCGGGCACGAATGTGGTGCTCGGTCTTCTCGTGCGGGTAGAAGCGGCTGATGTCGGTGCTGTGCGGATCGCACAGATGTGGGTAGCCGTACGTCATCCACTCGGCGACGAGTTGGGCGATGCCCGGACCTTCTTTGATCCACACCGCGGCCGCGCTCCACAGGTTGCGCACCTCGACGGTCTCGCCGAGCACCGGGTTGGCGTCGGGGGTGAGGCTCAGCAGCCCGTTGATTGCGTAGCGGATCTCTGCTTCGCCGAGCATCTCCATCAGGTCGATCGCCTGCTCGAACTGAGGGTCGAAGTCGTCGGCAGTGAACGGCAGTTCGGTCGGTGAGAGCGCCGACTCCTCGTTGGAAGGGATCTCGTCGGGGTGCACGAAGATCGGACGGTGGGCGTAGGAGCCGACCTCCATCGAGCCTGCCGTTTGGCGCTCGTAGCAGAAGGTGTCCATGTCGCGCACGATCGGATAGGCGACCTCTTTGCCGCTCTGCTGGAGGATGTCGATCGGGCCGACGTCGGCCATCTGGTGCACCGCCGGAGTGAGCGGGATGTTGGCGCCGGCCATCTTGGCGATGCGCGGGCTCCACACGCCACAGGCGATGGCGACGTGTTCGGCTTCGATGCGACCCCGATTGGTGACGACCGCCTTGACGGTCGGCCCGCCAGGACCGTCCTCGGTCTCGATGTCGAGCACTTCGGTGTTGGCGAACACCTGCAGCGCGCCGCGCCCGATTGCTTCGTTGCGCATCTGCGTGCCGGTCTCCAGCGAGTCGACGCACGACACGCTCGGTGTGTAGAAGCCGCCGAGGAGGATGTCTTCGTTGATGAACGGCACGTGCTTCTTGATCTCGGCCGGCGTCAGCAGCTCCGACTCGATGCCCCACGCCGTCGCCGACGTCATGCGCCGCTTGAACTCCTCGAGACGTTCGGGGTTGCGGGCCACCTCGATGCCACCGGACGTGTTGTTGAGGCCGTGCTCGATGTACTGGCGCTGGCTCTCCAACGTGAGGAAGGCCATCTCCTTGTTGTGGTCGGTTGGGAAAATGAAGTTCGAGGCGTGACCGGTTGAACCACCTGGGTTGGGCAGCGGGCCCTTGTCGATCTGGACGATGTCGGTCCAGCCGAGGCGGCTGAGGTGGCCGACGAGGCAGTTGCCGACGATGCCGGCGCCGATGACGACGCACTTGGCCGTGCTCGGCAGCGATGCGGCAGCCGCGGTCGCCGTGGTGGTTGTTTCGCTCATTGCTTGTCCCCTGACGCTCGGCTGTGATATATCTTTCCGATATCACGAACGTATCACTGAGTGAACAGGCGTTTCAAGCGATCCGCAGGATGATCGTGACGCTCGAGCTGGCGCCCGGCGCCGTCGTCCGTGACGACCTGCTGCAGCAGCAGCTGGGCCTGGGCCGCACGCCGATTCGTGAGGCGCTGCAGCGCCTCGTGCGCGATCAGTTCGTGACGATCATCCCCCGTCGCGGCATGTTCGTGTCGAGCATCGACGTGTCCGAGCTGTCGACCCTGTACGAGACGCGGGCGATCCTCGAGCCATACGTGATGCGCCTGGCGTGCGCCCGCGGTCGGTCCGCCGATTGGGACGCGATGGCTGCGGCGTTGACGCGCGCGACTCCGGCGAGCTCGGCGACCGAGTTGCTCGAGATCGACCGCGAGTGCCGCGAGATCGTGTGGACGGCGGCCGGCAACCGCTTCCTCACGGCGACGCTCGACATGCTCTACGCGCAGAGCGACCGGCTGTGGCATCTGTACCTCGCCGACGTGGCCGCGCTCGACGACGTCATCGACGAGCACCGGGCGATCCACGCCGCGCTCGTCGCCGGCGACGGCGACCGGGCGGCGGCACTGATCGAGTCGCACATGCGCGCCTTCAACGACAAGAT
>DATBKA010000706.1:0-2919 GCA_036556105.1 Ilumatobacteraceae bacterium
CGTCGGGCTCGCTGCTGCGCGGGACGCTGCCTCCGCCGGCCACCGTCGCGCCGGCTGACCTCGCCGGTTCGGCGGTTGCGTCCGACTCCGATGCGTCCGGCTCTGCGGCCGGGTTGGTGCCACCGCCACCGCCCGTCGTGCTGCCCGCGGACCATTCGCTCGACGACGCCGAGCTCGACGACGCAGCGCCGCGGCGTGGACGTCGACGCTTGTTGGCACCGCTGTTGATCCTGTTGGTCGGCGCCCTGGCCTCGTTCACCTATTTCTTCGTGACGCGTGATCGCACGCACTCGTACGCAGTGCCTCACCTCGTCGGCCTCGGTGAGGCTGAAGCGCTGAATCAGATCTCGGAGTACGACTGGACGGTGTCCATCTCCAGGGAGGCCAGCGACGATGTCGCCGCGGGTGTCGTCATCCGCACACAGCCTGTCGAGGCAACCTCGATCGAAGAGCACCAGCCGTTCCAGTTGATCGTCAGCTCCGGCCCGGCGCCGCGGCCGCTGCCCGACCTGCTCGGCCTGACCCTCGCCCAAGCTACGACGAGCTTGGAAGATCTCGATCTGGCCATCACCGAAGCCGAGCCGGCGTACGACGAGAACGTGCCCGCCGGCGTGGTCCTCAGTTGGATGGTGCCGGAGCAACCCGGATTGAAGGCCGGAGACACCGTCATCCCAGGCACCACCGTGTCGGTTGTCCTCTCCGCTGGTCCGCAGCCTCGGGTCGTTCCCAACCTCGTCGGCTTGACGATCGATGCGGCGACGGCGGCCCTCAACGCCCAGGGCCTGGTCCTCGCCCAAGCCGAGCCGGTCTTCAACGAGTCGATTGCCGTGGGGTCGATCGCCACGCAAGACGTCGCCGCCGACGCCAGTGTCGACCGCGGCAGCATCGTCACGGTCGCCGTGTCGAAGGGCCCCGACGTCGTGACGATCCCGGGTCTGGCCAATATGACGTTGCCTCAGGCAACCGATGCGTTGACCGCAGCCGGGCTCGCCGTCGGCACCGTCAGCGGCAACCCGGCCGGGATCGTCGTCGAGGCGCGGTACCAAGGCAACGTGCTGGCCGAGGGTCAGGTGCTGCCACGCGGTGCCGTGATCGACATCGCCCTTCTTTAGGATTCACCGCCGTCGCGCCCGGCTCACTACTGTGCCCGGACAAAAGGGGGCACTCGCATGGGATCGCTGGACGGCCGGGTGGCAATCATCACCGGCGCGGGGCGCGGCATCGGCCGTGAGCACGCCCTGCTCTTCGCGCGCGAAGGTGCCAGCGTCGTCGTCAACGACCTCGGCGGGGCCAACGACGGCACCGGGACCGATCTGACCCCGGCACAGCAGGTCGTCGAAGAGATCCGCGCCCTCGGCGGCCAAGCGATCGTCAACGGTGACGACGTCGCCGACTGGGAAGGGGCGCAGCGGCTGATCAACAGCGCCATCGAGTCCTTCGGCGACCTCGACATCCTCGTCAACAACGCCGGGATCCTGCGCGACCGAGTGCTCGTCAACATGACCGAGGCGGAGTGGGACGACGTGATCCGGGTCCACCTGAAGGGCCACTTCGCGCCGACCCGATGGGCCGCCGCCTACTGGCGCGAGCAGCACAAGGCTGGTCGGGGCAAGCCGCGACACATCGTCAACACCACGAGCACCTCTGGCCTGTTCGCCAATCCGGGACAGAGCAACTACGGCGCGGCGAAGACCGGCATCGCCACGTTCAGCCAGATCATCGCCAAGGAGCTGATCCGCTACAACGTGAAGAGCAACACCGTGGCCCCTGGGGCCCGCACGCGGCTGACGCTGGCCACGCCCGGGCTGGAAGAGATCATGCAGCCGGTCGAGGGTGGCTTCGACCAATGGGACCCGGCCAACGTGTCGCCGCTCGTCGCCTACCTGTCCAGCGTCAAGTGCCGGTTCACTGGCTGTACGTTCTTCGTGCAGGGCGGCAACGTGACGCTGATCGAGAGCTGGACCCGCGGCGCATCCGTCGATCGCGACTCGATGTGGTCGGTCGACGACCTCGCCGTCGCTCTGGCGCCGCTCGCACCATCCTGATCGCCAGTGGTGCCGGCTGCTGCGGCAGCCGCCGTCAACCATCAGCGCATTCGGCCCAGGCGACGGTTTGTTGCGCGGAGTGCGTCAAGGTTGGCCGGCACGGCAAGGGGTTCCACGTCTGGCCGTGAAGGTTTTCGGATGGCGCTGTCGCGATTTGCTGGTCGTCGCGGGTCTTATGGTCGATGGGGATGACGAGGCGAATGCGATCCGAGCGGGTTGAGTTCACGGCCTTCGTCCGCGACGTAGAGCCGAGGCTGCTGCACGCCCTGGTGGCTCACTATGGCCCGGTCGACGGGAGGGAGGCCACGGTCGATGCCCTCAGCTGGGCGTGGGAGAACTGGTCCCGACTCGCCGACCTCGACAACAAACTTGGCTACCTCTACCGCGTCGGCCAGAGCGCGACGAGGCGCTATGCGTCGCGCCCGGTGCCCCGGCTGCTGCACCTTGCTGCAGAACAGCAGGAACCTGACATCGATCCAGGGCTGGAGCCGGCGCTGGCGCAGCTGTCCGAACAGCAGCGCACCGCCGTCGTGCTGGTGCACGCATTCGGATGGACGCAGACAGAAGTCGCCCAGTTGCTCGACGTCAGCGTGTCGACGGTGCGGGAGCACATCACTCGAGGCTTGACCCGGTTACGCGAGCGGTTGGGGGTGTGCGATGCCAGCTGACATCGAACGGCAGCTGGCCGCCTTGGGCAAGATCTGGAACGAGACGATCGTCCATGTCGACGCGTCCGAGCTCTCCCACGCCGCGGCGCGCGGCAGCAGTTCCTTCGTCGGCATCGAGGATCTGGCATCCGCTCCGAGTCCAGTTCAACCGCCTGGGATCGACAGCCCGAACACCGATCAGGACGCGGAGGTCGCCGTGCTCACCG
>DATBKA010000707.1:0-2108 GCA_036556105.1 Ilumatobacteraceae bacterium
TCTGACCGCCGAGGCGACCATCGATGAAGTGCGTCTGGCACGCCGGCGTCTCGCCGCGCAGTTTCATCCTGACCGTGGCGGTAGCGCCGCCAAGATGGGCGAGATCAACGCCGCCTTCGACAGCGCCGTCGCCGAACTGTCCCGACGCCGGCCCGCCGGTGCGGCCCAACCTCCGACAACGACGCCCGCTCCCGGGCGACGCCCTCGTCATCGTGACGTCCAGCAGGACGCACCGTCGTTCACCATCGATCGCTTGCCGGCGGAGGCGTTCGAGGCGCTCTTGGTCGTGACCTCGTGGATGGGCGAGGTGCTCGTCGACGATCCGCCGTACGTGCTCGAGGTGCACCTCACCGAGCCGGCACCGTGTTGGTGCCGCCTCGATCTCGTCCCCGATGCGGGCAGCAGCACGGTGACCCTGACGGTTGCCTCCGTCGGCGACGAGCCCGCTCCCGACGTCGAGGCCGTTCGTGATCTGTGGGTCGCCAACCTCAACCGGCTCTGAGCCGGCATGGCCGAGGTGCTGTCGGGTCACCTTGTGAGGACATGAACGTGCAGTCGATTCAGGTCCTCACAAGAGCCGCTGTGGGCGCAGACAGGGGGATGTCGTCAGCCGGCGGCGGCTTTGGTCAAGCGATCGCGGATGGCGTGGCCGAGCCCTGCTGCCGGTGGAAGCACGGCGATGACGGTGGCGACGCTGCGATCGTCGGCGTCGCGCAACCTCCCGTAGAGCGTGTGCGCGTATCGAACGAGGTCGGGCTCGTGGAGGACCTCGGCGTCGTTCGCTTCGGATGCGAGGCGCCGGGCGGCCTCGATCGACTCGACGAGCACGACCCGGCACTTCGGCGCGTAGTGGGAGGCGAGCATCCCGGGTGCACGGCTCGGTCCGCTGGCGCCGGCGAGGGCGTCGTCGAGGAGTGCGGCAACGTCCTCACGGCTGATTCCTCCCGGGCGCAGGACCTGTGGTGGATCCACGGTGCAGTCGACGATCGTCGATTCGACTCCGATCGGGCACGGGCCTCCATCGAGCACGAAGTCGACATCGTCGCCAAGGTCGGCGCGAACGTGCGCAGCCGTGGTCGGGCTGACGCGACCGAAGCGGTTGGCCGACGGCGCAGCCAAGCCCCCGCCGAAGCGGTACAGCAACTCGAGTGTCATGGCGTGGGCAGGGACGCGGATGCCGACGATGGGGCGGCCACCGGTGACCTCGTCGATGACCGAGGCGGCTCGGGGCACGAGGAGAGTGAGCGGTCCGGGCCAGCACGCGTCGGCGAGCACCATCGCCGACGGCGGGATGCTGGCTGCCCACCGCGGCAGTTGGGCGGCTGTGGCGATGTGGACGATCAGCGGATGATTGGCGGGCCGGTTCTTCACGGCGAAGATCTTCTTGACCGCGGCCGGGTTCGATGCATCGGCGGCGAGCCCGTAGACCGTCTCGGTCGGGATGGCCACCAGCCCACCGCCACGGAGCACGTCGAGGGCGCGTTCGATGTCGCTCACGCGGGGACCGCATCGAGAAATTCGAGTGCTGCGTCGATGAACCCGAATGCCTCCGGGGTGGCGAAGTGATCGACGTTGCGCAAGGTGCGGAGTGTGGCGTTGGGGAGGGCCGCAGCGAGCGGCTCGCCCGGCCCGGCGAAATCGCGGTCACCGATGACGACCAACACGGGGCAAGTGACGACGACGAGCGCGGCCGGATCGAGCGGTTCACGCAGCCGTTTCATCACCGCCGTCAGCGCAACCAGGTCGTTACCGGGCTGGCTGGCGTACTGCACGAACATGCGCGCCAAGTTGTCGTCGGGGTCGCCGCGGCCTTCCAATGCGGCGACGATTCGTGCGGTGCGCGACGGGTCGTCGTCGAACGCAGTGGCGCCAACGCCGGCGAGCACGAGCCGACCGAAGCGGTGTGGCTGGCGCGACGCCAGGCGCAAGAGGGTCAGCGCCCCGAGCGAGAAGCCGATGCCGTCGACCGGGTCGTCGGGGAGCACGTCGACGATTCTCGAGGTCAGATCGGTGTACACGGCCGGGTCGTGTGGCTTGGGCGCCGTCCCGTGGCCGAGCAGGTCGACGCCGATGACCTCGCGGCCGGCGTCGCGCAGCAGTTCCGTGAA
>DATBKA010000708.1:0-4599 GCA_036556105.1 Ilumatobacteraceae bacterium
AGAAGCAGTTCGCCCGCGCCCTCGCCGAATCGGGGGCGACGGTGGTCGGCATCGGCGAGCGACCCAAGGACTGGCTCGATGACGACGTCAAGGGCTGGCTGACGCACTACGAGCAGGTCGGCTCGGTGACCGACGAGGGGCAGCTGTACGACGCCGTGCAAACCGTGCAGCGCATGATCTGGGTCGATCGGATGGAGGCGACGGTCGAGGCTCACATCATGGCCGCGGCGAAGGTTCGCGCGGCGTGCGGCATCCCTGGCACAAGCGAGCGCACGGCCTTCTTGTGCCGCGACAAGCCGGCGATGAAAGAGGTGCTCCGCGCCGCTGGGGTTCGATGCGCCGCTTCGACCGGCGCCCGCTCGGGCGACGAAGTCCGCCGGTTCGCCGGCGCGGTCGGCTACCCGCTCATCATCAAGCCGGCAGCCGGCGCGGGAGCGTCGGGCACGACGCGGGTCAACGCGCCCGACGAGCTGGAGGAGGCCATCGCTCGAAGCGGGGTCGAGTACGGAGCAGAGATCGCGGTCGAGGAGTTCGTCGAGGGCCATGAGGCCTTCTACGACACGATCAGCGTGGGCGGCGACGTGGCGTTGGACTTCGTGACCCACTACTACCCGAACGTGCTCGAGGCGATGCGGACACGGTGGATCTCGCCGCAGTTCATCGCCACCAACCGCATCGCAGAACCGGCGTACGACGAGGTCAAAGCGATGGGTCGGGCCGCAATCGACGCGCTTGGAATCGGGACGTCGGCGACTCACATGGAATGGTTCGTCGGTCCGAAGGGCGTTTACTTCTCCGAGATCGGTTGCCGGCCCCCCGGAGTTCGCTGCTGGGACCTCTATGCAGCCGGCAACGACATCGACATCTATCGCGAATGGGCCAACGCGATCGTGCACGGGCAGGTGTCGCGTGCACCGTCACGGCGGTTCTCGGCGGGCATCATCGCGCTGCGCCCGGACCGCGATGGGTCCATCTCCGGGTACTCCGGTGTCGACGACATCCAGCACCGCTACGGCGAGTGGATCATCGATGCCCACCTACCGGCGCCCGGCACGCCCACCCAGCCGGTAGAAGCCGGGTACATGGCCAACGCCTGGGTCCGTATGCGCCACCCGGACTACGACGTCCTGCGCGGCATGCTCGACGACGTCGGACGAACCATCCAGGTCCACGCCTCGTGACGGCCGTCCAACCGCCCGCCATCGTGCGGGTCGGCGTGCCGTCGACGGTCACGCCACAGCACCTCCAGGAGCGTCGCGACCGCGGTGAGCCCTTCCCGATCGTGGATCGGGAGGCATGCACGTTCGCCCATCACGGTGAGATCATCGGCGTTCGCCTGGTGCACTTCGGCGTCGGCCTCACAGACGACCTCGCCTTCGAGCAACTCGGCGATTCCGACTGGTGGGTGCTGCCGCTTGCCGTCCCGCCGGGATCACGGATCGAGTACAAGCTGGAGGTCGTCGACAGCTTCGGCACACACCTGATTGCCGACCCGCTCAACCGCAAGCAAGCGGCAAACCCGTTCGGCGTGAACTCGGTGTGCGCGGCTCACGGCTACGTCGAGCCCGCATGGACACAGCACGACGAAGCGGTGCCCACCGGGCGGCTCGTCGACTGGGGGCGCGAGAGCGTGGCACTGGCCCGCACCGCGCGAGCTTCGGTGTACCTGCCGGCGAACTTCACCGACACGCCGGAAACGCCGTACCCGCTGCTGGTCGTGCTCGACGGCGGCGACTACCTCCGTTACGCCTCCGCGGCGACAGTTCTGGACAACCTCATCCACCGCGGCGACCTGCCGCCCGTCGTGGCTGTATTCAGCGACCCGGGCGAGCGGCTCGTCGAGTACGCCGACGATCCGCGCCATCACCGGCACTTGATCGACGAGCTGGTTCCCGGGCTCGAGGCGCAGTTCCCCCTCGCCGCCAACCCGGCTGGCCGCTGCGTGATGGGGTCGAGCTTCGGCGCGGTGGCGTCGCTCGCGGTGGCACGCGCGGCTCCCGGGTTCTTCGGCCGCCTGCTGCTGCAATCTGGTTCGTTCGCCGGTGCCGGTGCCGGCTGTCGCAGCCGGCCGGAACGCCTGTGGCAACCGGTTCGCGAGTTCGTGCGCGCGTTCCTCGCCGAACCGGCTCCGGTCGCCGAGCGAGTGTTCGTCACGTGCGGTGCATACGAGTCGCTGATCTGCGAGAACCGTGCCTTCGTGTCCGTTCTCGCGGCAACAGGCATGAACGTCCGGTTCGTGGAGAACCTCGATGGGCACACGTGGGTCTGCTGGCGCGACAGCCTCGGAGAGGCGCTGCCCTGGCTCTTCACTTCAGCAGTCTGACGGCCGATGTAGCCTCCGCACGTGGTCGCCGTCACCCGCCGCATCGGACTCTCACTCGGCGCCGATCTGTGCTGGCCGATTTGCTACGAGGAGGTGCTGAAGCGCCTGGATCTGTCGCTAAAGGTGGGTCGCGACACCGTCCGCTTCGAAGTAGATCGGGTGACGATCGAACCGTTCGACCTGCGCCAGGGATCGAGCTACGACCTCGTCGTCGATCGCCTGACGCACTGGTACACGACGAGCCGGGAATGGATCAAGAAGGCCGTGATCATGGACGGTCTTTACGTGTTCAACAACCCGTGGGCGATCCAGTCGATGGAGAAGCACACGTCGTACTGCGCGATGATCCGGTTGGGCATGCCGATCCCGGAGACGTGGATCGTGCCACCAAAGAGCTACGAGCCGAAGCCGGACCTGGAAGTCACCCTCGCCCGTTATGCGCGAATGTTCGACCTCGACGATGTCGGCCGCAAGGTTGGGTATCCACTCTTCGCCAAGCCCTACGACGGAGGAGGTTGGGCCGGAGTCAGCCGTGTCGATGACGGCGAGTCGTTGCATCACGCCTACGACTCCAGTGGCACCTACTTGCTCCACTTGCAACGGGCTGTCGAGCCGCACGACCTGTTCATCCGCTGCATCGGTTTCGGTCCGCAGGCGCGCCTGGTTCGCTACGACCCGACGGCACCCCTGCACGATCGCTACACGATGGACGACGGCGGCGTCCCCGACGATCAACGTCAAACGCTGATCGACACCACGATGACGATCAACTCCTTCTTCGGATGGGAGTTCAACTCGTGCGAGGCATTGCGCCAGGGATCGACCTGGCATCCGATCGATTTTGCCAACGCCTGCCCTGACTCGCAGGTCACGTCGCTGCATTACCACTTCCCGTGGCTGGTTGCAGCGAACCTCCGCTGGTCGCTGTTCTGCGCGGCCACGAAACGCAAGATGCCGGTGACACTCGACTGGAAGCCGTACTTCCGCATCGCCGACTCCGACGCCCCCTACGCGGAAAAGCTCGCTGCGTACGCGGCGATTGCCCGGAAGCGGTTCCAGGCCGACGAATTCGAGTCGTTCTGCGCGACACACCTCGCCCACCTCGACCAGGTGGTGTGGGACTTCTTCGCCGATCCGGTGGCGAACGACGCGGTGCGCCAGAAGGTCGCCGCGTTGTTCCCCGCCCACGAAGTCGACGAGTTCACTGCCCTCTTCTGGGAACGCATTCAGCGGTGGCGCGCCGACAACGTGCCCTCGCCTGCCGGAGTGCCGGAAACCAAGCCAGGCCGCGGCGCCGGGTGAGCGACAAGACATCGACGACGTGGTACTCGCAGCGGGTCGAACGTGACGTCTCGATGGCGCGGTGGGGCAACTTCGGCACCCCGGTGCTCGTGTTCCCGACCGCAGGAGGCGACGCTGAGGAGATCGAGCGATTCCATCTGGTTGGCGCGTGCGCTGACTTGCTCGCCGCCGGCCGGATCAAGATCTACTCGGTCGACAACGTCAACGGTCGCGTGCTCCTCGCCGGCGAAGGCGACAGCGGCCGGCAGGCGTGGATCCAACGACAGTTCTTCGAGTACGTCCGCCACGAAGTGGTCGCGGCGATCCGTGCCGACTGTTCGAGTGACGACATCGAGATCATCGCCACCGGTTCGTCGATCGGTGCGTTCAACGCGCTCACCTCGCTGTGCCTGTTCCCTGACGTGTTCCGCGTCGCGATCTGCATGAGCGGTACGTACGATCTGCAGCGCTTCTACCGGGGGCCGGTGGGCGACGACTTCTTCGCGTCCTCACCACTTCACTTCCTTCCGAGCCTCGCCGGCCCGACACTGGAGCGACTTCACCAGCGGTTCGTCATCCTGGCCAGCGGCGAAGGCGCCAACGAGGACATCGGGGAGTCGTGGCGCGTGGCCGATGTCCTCGGCAGCAAACGCATCCCCAACCGCGTCGATTCGTGGGGTCCGCAGTGGGAGCACGATTGGCCGCTCTGGAGAGCGATGCTGCCCGGCTACCTCGCCGATGTGGCGTAGCGTTTCGGTCGAGGAGCGCACATGGGCCACCAAACGGCCACGAACACGACTGACCGCCAGACCGCGATCCGATGGATGCTGCGCGACTTGCAAGCACTCGAGCACATGCTCGCCGGCGACATGTTCGAGCGCGGCATCACTCGAATCGGGGCCGAGCAGGAGATGTTCATCGTCGACGGCTCGTGGCAGCCGGCGCCGCGGGCCCTGTCGATCCTCGCCGATGTCGCCGACGGTCACTTCACGACC
>DATBKA010000709.1:0-4493 GCA_036556105.1 Ilumatobacteraceae bacterium
CTGCAATCGGAACTTGGACCGGTGCTGCTCGATTGGGACCTCGTGTGCCGCGGCCCTGCGGCATGGGATCACGCCCCGCTGATGACGTGGACCGGGCGATGGGGCGGCGATCCGGGGATCTACGACGACTTCGCCAGCGGCTACGGCAGAACGTTCCGGGGCGACGAGCTCGCGGAAGCGATCGCCGAGCTTCGTCTCGTGGCGGCAACGTTGATGCGCGTTCGCGCCGGTCGCACCAACTCAGCGGCCGCAGCGGAGGCACGGTTGCGGCTGCGCTACTGGCGCGGCGAGGCCGACGCGCCGCAGTGGAGCCCGCAGTAGGTCAGGCCGCCTGACACGTCGGGCAGAAATAGCACGGCCGGCCGCCGAGCTCGATCGTGCCGACCGGCGTACCGCAGCGCAGGCACCGGTCGCGGTGGTACACGTAGGTGGTCTCGCCGCGGCGGGTCGGGCCGGCGGGCACGTCGAACTCGTCGGGATCGATGGTCACGATGCGGTTGTCGGCGACGCCTTTGCGGAGCATCGTCACGATCGCCGACCACAGCCGTTCGAAGTCGCCACGTGTGATGTCGCGCCCGCTGCGTCGCGGGTTGATGCCCGTGACGAAAAGTGCTTCGGCGCGGTACACGTTGCCGACACCGCTGATCACGTTCTGCTCCAACAGGAGCTGCCCGATCGGTGCAACCCGACGGACGATCGCGGCGAATGCCTGTTGCGGGTCGGAGTCGTCGCGCAGTGGATCCGGCCCGAGCCGGCGGAGGATTCGATCGCGGTCGTCGAGGGTGCCGATCGCGCATTCCGTGGGCCCAGTGAGATCGATGGTCGCCTTGGGAACGGTCAGGCGCATGCGCACAGTCGCCGAAGAGGTGGTCGGTGGCGCACGATGGACGGAGAACTTCCCGAACAGGCCGAGATGGACGTGCCCGACGAGCCCGTTGCCCCAGCGGTAGAAGAGGTGCTTGCCATGCGCCTCGATCTCGAGCAGGCGGCTGCCGTCGACCAGCGCGGCACCGGCTGCGAATCGGCCTTGTGGCGACGACACCGCCACCGGCTTGCCGCGCAGCATCTTGTAGTGGTCCTGCGCAATTCGGTGAATCGTGTGACCCTCAGGCATGCTGCTGGCGACGTTACGGGTACCTTGGGAGCATCGTGAAACTCCATCTCGACGACAACGCTCTGGGCACGTGCGTGTCCTGTGGGCTGTGCCTGCCGCACTGCCCGACGTTCCGAGTCACCGGCGAAGAGGGGCTCTCACCACGCGGCCGGATCGCGGCGATGCGCGGCGTGCACTTCAACGGCGACGAGTTGACCGACGACTTCGTCCACTTCATGGAAACGTGCGTGCAGTGTCGAGGGTGCGAGCCGGCATGCCCCAGCGGAGTGCCGTTCGGACAGCTGATGGAGGGGGCGCGCGACACGCTCGCCGCGGAACGGAAGATGACGCCGTGGTGGCAACGGCTCGCCTTCCGTGTGCTCGGCCACCATCGCCTGCTCCTTGCCGGATCGACACTGCTGGCGCTGGCGCAGCGGCTGCACGTCGTGCCGAAGCGGATGGGCCTGCCGGCACTGACCATTCGCCGTGGCGCCAAGCCTCCCGTGACCGGCGACGCAGCCTGGCTGTTCACCGGTTGTGTCATGGACGCCTGGCAGCGGGAGACCCACCGCAACACGGCCAAGGTGCTCGACGCGATCGGCGTCACCTTTCGGCTTCCCGGCGCCGGCAGTGATTGCTGCGGCGCGCTCCACGTCCATGCCGGCCTGACGGACGAGGCCCGGCGGCTCGCCGAGCGAGTCATCCGCTCGATGCCGGGCGATGCCCCCGTCGTCGTCAACTCCGCCGGCTGTGGCGCCGCGTTGAAGGACTACGGGCACTTGCTGGGCACCGATGAGGCGGTGCGGTTCAGCGCCCGCGTGCGCGACGCCAGCGAGTTCGTTGCGCCCCACGTCGACCGTCTTGTCGTCCGCCGTCGGCTCGGGCCGGTCACGGTTCAGGATCCGTGCCACCTCCGTCATGTCCAGCGCGCCCACCTCCCGGTGCGCACGGTGCTGTCGGCGGTGGGCGACGTGGTCGAGCTCGACGACGACGGCCTGTGCTGTGGCGCGGGTGGTGCTTACTCGGCGCTGCAACCCGAGCTCGCCGGTCAGATCCGCCAACGCAAGTTGGGCGCCATCGAGCGTGCCGGAGCAGGGGTGGTCGCCAGCGCCAATCCGGGTTGTGCCTACCACCTTGCCGCGGCCGGAGTACGCGTCAAGCACCCGATGGATCTCGTCGCCGAGGCGCTGTGAGCGGACCGTACGACGAGCTCGCCGATCGCCTCCAAGCGGTCGTCGAGGACCTCGATCAGGTCGCCTTCGATCAGCTGCGCGAGGCGTCTGCCGACGGGCGTGGCCGTCCCGCCGACGACAAACGGCTCATCCAGGCGCGCCGCGCCGTCGAGAAGGCGATCCACTTGTTGCGCGACGGCTCAGGCTTCGACGAATGAGTTGACGGCGTTGATGAGATCGCGCATGTCGCCGTAGGAGTGCTTGAGGAACGTGAAGGCGATGCGCGGCAGCTCGAGCCGGTCGTTCTCCTTCCGCTCCGGCTCGAACGGCGCGGCACGCGTGATCTTGCCGTTGACGCAGAGGTGTCCGAACCGCTCGTTCAACTCGGCGAGCTGTTCGTCGGTGGGCGCCTGCTTGACGCGCATCACCGCCAGATGGCCGACGTAGCGGATCGAGTCGTAGTTGCGATAGAAGCCGAGCACCTCGTCGGCGGCCGCCTGGCAGTCGTCGGTGACGAGGTACAGCTCGGTGTCGGCCGGCGACACCAGCCCACGCTCGATCAGCTGGTGCTGCACGAACTCGTGCACGGTCTCCCAGTACGGGTCGCCCGGGGTGTCGAGGAAGACGATCGGCACCGGCAGACCTTTGCCGGTCTGGGTCAGGGTGAGCAGCTCGAACGTCTCGTCCAGCGTGCCGAACCCACCCGGCAAGCAGACGAAGCCCTTGCTCTCCTTGACGAGCATCAGCTTGCGGGTGAAGAAGTACTTCATGCTCACGTACTTCACGTCGCCGGCGATCACCGGGTTGGCACCTTGCTCGAACGGCAACCTGATCGACACGCCGATCGAGCGCTCCCGACCGGCGCCCTCCATCCCGGCTTGCATGATCCCCGGCCCGGCGCCGGTGACGACCATCCAGCCTGCGGCCGCGAGCAACGCAGCGACGTCGCGGGCCTGCATGTACAGCGGGTCGGCCATCTGCGTGCGCGCCGAGCCGAAGATCGTCACCTTCGGGATGTGGTGGAACGGGGCGAACATCTTGAACGCCTCACGCATCTCCTCGAGCGCGGCGCCGGCGATCTTGAGGTCGAGCACTTCCGGTTGATCCTCGATCAGGGCGAACGCCGACTGCAGCAGTTGCGCGGCCATGCGCCGGTTGCGGCGGACGTCCATGCCGTCGAGGAGGTCGTCGATCGATGGCAGCGGGCTGCGGTGGGCTTCCGGTAGGCCGTCGTCTGTCGACACGGAGGTCATGGGTGTCGGCTCAGGCGCGAAGCTCCGCGGCTTTGGCCTGCAGTGCATCGAGCAGTTCGTCGAAGCTCTTCTGGAAGCTGGCCACGCCTTCGCGTTCGAGTTGGTCGCCGACGTCGTCGAGGTCGATGCCGACCGCAGCCAGTGCGCTCCAGTCGGCACGAGCGGCGTCGAGGTCGGCATCGACGCGGCGGGCGAGCGTGCCGTGATCGGCGAACGCTTCGATCGTCGCTTCGGTGAGGGTGTTGATCGTGTCGGGCCCGATCAGTTCGTCGACATACAGCGTGTCGGGGTAGGCGGGGTTCTTCGTCGACGTGCTGGCCCACAGCGGGCGCTGCACTCGGGCGCCTTTGGCGGCGAGCGCCTCCCACCGGTGGCCGCTGAACGTGCGCTGGAACATCTGGTAGGCCAGCTTGCCCTGGGCCACCGCTCCCTTGCCGCGCAGGTCGAGCGCTTCCGGGCTGCCGATGGCTTCCAGCCGGCGGTCGATCTCGGTGTCGACGCGGCTGATGAAGAAGCTGGCGACGCTGGCCACCGAGGAGAGGTTGACCCCTGGTGTGGCGGCGTATCGCTCGAGGCCGTGGATGTATGCCTCCATCACCTGCTGGTACCGATCGAGGCTGAAGATCAGCGTCACGTTGATGTTGCGCCCTTCGGCGATCATCGCCTCGATGGCCTCGACGCCTTCCTCGGTGGCGGGGATCTTGACCATCAGGTTCGGTCGCCGGATCTGCTCGTGCAGGTGGCGGGCGGCGGTTTCGGTGGCCGCGGCGTCGTGCGCCAACCCGGGATCGACTTCGACGCTGGCGAAGCCGTCGCCGCCGTGGCTGTCGTGGTACAGCTCGGCGAACGTGTCGAGCGCACTACGGATGTCGGCCAGCACCAGCGCCCAGTAGTCGTCGACGATCTGGTTGGAGGCCGCGGCCAGTGTGCGAAACTGCTCGTCGTAATCGGCTGAGCCCTGGATCGCCTTCTGGA
>DATBKA010000710.1:0-11818 GCA_036556105.1 Ilumatobacteraceae bacterium
CGGGGCGGGCGAGGTGGACGATGCAGAGGGCGACGACGACCGCCGCCCCGACAGCCAGCACAGGCTTGGAAACGCCGTGCGGCCGGCTTCCGCTCCTCGCTGCGGCCCGATTCTGCGACACGGTCGTGACGATCTGAGCCATGACGTCACGAACCCGACCGAGCACTCATAACGTGACCAACTGTGGGGTCCAATCGCGTCCCTGACCAGGGCCGAACGTCCTCAATTAGCACTTCCAGCGGTCCCTCGCCCACGTCCAGTGAGCGCGGACCGCCCGCGATCAGTCGAGGCTGCCCACCGCCTCGCGGACCAATTCGTGGAAGACGCGGATCCCTTCTTCCCACTTCGGGCTGAGCACGCCGACGTCGTAGTTGCCCGAGTCGAGGTTGCGCTGCACGTGCTCGCACACCCGGGCGTCCTCGTCGGCGACCTGCTCGCTGAACTTGATGATCGCCTCGACGTCGTGTTCGGTGTCGTCGGCGAAGAAGTACTCAAAGATCAGGTCGGAACGATCATGACCACGAGGCAGCCACCGCTCGACGGCGAACCCGCCAGGGAAGACGTCGAAGGCGAACGTCGGCCAGAACCACCCGAACACGCCGAACGTCGACTCGTCGCGCGGCGGCATCAGGTGGATGTTCCAACGGCGGTCGCCCTTGATGATCACCTTGTAGTTCAGCGCGTCGGCGTCGCGACTCATCGCCGGATGCACGGTCGGCAGGTGGTACCCCTCCATGAAGTTGTCGCCGTACGTCTTCCAGTTGCAGGCAACGTTTCGAACGCTGCGACTGTGGAAGCGGTATGTCTCCAACGGGACGTCGATGATCTCGTCGGGGAAGGCCCCGAGCCAGTGGTGAAGAGGGGCGACGCTGCGATCGAGGCACACGAAGACCATCCCCCGCCACGAGGCGACCTGGATAGGGATGAGGTCCATCGCCTCCCCCTCCAGCGGGCAGCCGAAGTCGCGAGCGTTGAGCAACGAACCGTCGTCGCGAAACGCCCAGCCGTGGTAACGACAGACGATGTTGGCCTGGTGGCCCTCACCGTCCCACACGATCGGACCAGCACGATGCGGGCACAGGTTGTAGAAGCCGGCGAGCCGTCCGTCGTCGTTGCGGCGGACGAAGATCGGCCATCCGGCCAGGTTCTCGGCGACGTAATCGCCGGGCCGGCGCAGCTGGTGGTCGTAGGCGATGTGCACCCATGCAGATCCGAAGATCGGCCACCGCTCCCGTTCGAAGACTGCGGGGTCGCTGTACCACCGCGCCGGAAGGGTGGGGACGGGATCCATCGGGCGGAGCATACTCACGGAGTCATCGGCGGACCCCGCAGTCGCGCACTCGTCTAACCTCTGATCCGTGAGCCGTGGCGGCGCTCGTGAGGATCTGGGCCAATGGCCCCTCATCGGGCGCGATGACGAGCTCGCCCTCGCCCGCCGCGCAGTCGCGTCTGGACATGGTGTTGTCTTGACCGGGCCGGCAGGAGTGGGCAAGACGCGGCTCGCTCACGCCGTCCTCGACGTTGCCTCCGCGGCAGGCGGGAGGGTCGAGTGGATCGCCGCCACGGAGTCGGCAGCGCGGGTTCCTCTTGGGGCCGTCGCCCACTTGGTGCCGAGCAGCGCGTTGGGAAGTGACCGCGACGCGACGTTGCGCGGCATCGTCGCTGCACTGGAGCGCGAGAGTGAGCGCGGCCGCCTGACGCTGGGAGTCGACGACGCCCACCTGCTCGACGACGGGTCCGCGGCGCTCGTGCACATGCTTGCCACCACCGGGAGGGCATCGGTCGTGGTCACGGCGCGCAGCGGCGAGCACGTGCCCGATTCGATCGTCGCCTTGTGGAAGGACGGCCCGGCGACGGTGATCGCCCTGCAGGCGCTGGCACGCAGCGAGGTGGAGAAGATCGTCGCCTCGGTGCTCGACGGCCCGGTTGAGGGCTCGACGCTGCACTTCCTGTGGGAGGCGAGTGACGGCAACACGTTGTACCTTCGCGAGCTCTTGCGACATGGCATCGAGTCCGGCGCTCTGCGCCGCGATCGCGACTTGTGGAGATGGCATGGGCCGTTCCGCCCGAGCGAACGTCTCCAGGATCTCGTGGCGGCACGCATCGGATCGCTCGACGAGAGCGAGTGGGCGGCACTGGAGATCGTCGCCGTCGGCGACCCCGTCCCAATCTCGTGCCTCCGCGAGCTCGGGCTGGACGACGTTGCCGAACGTCTCGAGCGGCGCGGCATCCTCGCTTCGCGTCGGCGGGCGCGGGTCGAGGTCAACCTCGCCCACCCGCTGATCGGAGAGGTGGTCCGCGCCCGGATGCCCCAACTCCGGCTCGACCAGGTGCGTCTCGATCTCGCCCGCACCCTCGAGGCCACCGGCGACGGATCGCCAAACGACGAGTTCCGTGTCGTGCTCTGGCGCGCGGACGCGGGCGACCACAGCCAACCCGATCGGCTGCGCGCCGCGGCACGGCGAGCGTGGACGTTGTGGTCACCCGACGTGGCCGAACGACTGGCTCGTGCCGCTCTCGCCTCCGGTCCCGATCTCGAGGCCGCCCATCTTCTCGGCGAAGCGCTCAGCGATCTCGGCCGCACACCCGAGGCGATCGATGTGTGGGAGCAAGCACAAGATCTCGACGGCCCTGACCGAATGCGCGCCTCGCTCGCCATGGGCCACGCCTCGGCGTACCGGTATCACCTCAACCAGCCGGCCGAAGCGCAGGCGATCCTCCGTCGAGCGAGGGAACGGATCACCGACCGCGAAGCGCTCGACGTGATCGACGGCGCGTTGGCGATGTTCGGCGCCACCGACCTCTCGCCCGACGCGCCATCCGGTCTCGCAACGGCAAACAACGTCGCGCCGAGTGCCGCACTCGCTGCGGCAGTACGGCAGACCACTGCCGGGCAGATCGACACGGCGCTGGAGACGATCGACACCGCGCTGGCGACCGCGGACGTCTGGGTTCAGGAGTTTCCGACGGTCATCTTGATGCTGAGGATGACGCGCGAATGGGCTCGGCTGTTCGGCGGGCACGTCGCCGACGCCGACGCACAGGTGGTGCGTCACTACACGATCGCACTGGCCGAGAGAATCGACTACCCGCGCGTCAGCTGGTGCTTCATGCGCGGGGTCGTGGCGGTGATGCGCGGCATGCCAACGACTGCGCTCGCCGTGCTCGGCGAGGGCGTCGAGGTCGTCGGCAGCGACGATCGCGGTTGGCTCCGACCGATGCACGCCTACTGGTCGATGGCGGCAGCACTGAAAGGCGACGCTGCCGCCGCAGAACACCACGAAGCGCTCGCCCAGAGGTCCAATCGGGCGATCGACGGGCTCTTCGCTGTCGATGTGCAGCGCGCCCGCGCCTGGGTTCGCGTCGCCCGGGGTGAGTTGAGCGCAGCGATCGAGGAGTCCCGAGCCGCCGCCGAACTCGCCGCTGAGCTTGGTCAGAACACGTTCGAGATGCTCGCGCTGTACGACATCGCCAGGTTCGGCAGGGCCAGGGACGTGGCCGACCAGCTCGGAGCCTGCGCATCTCGGGTCGACGGTGACCTGGCACCGGCCCTCGTCGCCCATGCCCACGCCTTGGTCGCCGACGACGGCGCCCGGCTCGATGCGGCGAGCGCACGCCTGGAGTCGCTGGGCGCCGACTTGTTCGCCGCCGAGGCAGCTGCCGCCGCGGCGCGAGCCCATCGCCAAGCCGGCCGCAAGGCGAGCGCCTATGCCTCGCGCGCCAGGGCACGGTCGCTCATCACCGAACGGTGCGAAGGCGCAACCTCACCCGCACTCGTCGACGCCGATGGCAGCGCCGACCTGACGGCCCGGGAGCGCGAGGTGTGCGAGCTCGCATCCAACGGTCTGCCCAGCCGGGCGATCGCGGTGCGGCTGGGGATCACGACCCGCACCGTCGACAACCTCCTCGGTCGCGTGTACACCAAGCTCGGCGTGTCCGGACGACGCGAGCTCGTCTCCTTGTTCGGCGACCACAACGAACCGGAGTGACTGCCGGCGGCCGGGCCGGTGCCTCGTGAGTAGTCGACTACTCACGACATCATCCCCTTTCCCGTTCATCCTGACGCGGTGGACCGCACCGAAGCCTTCTCCGCGCTGCCGTTGACCTATCAGCGGATCCTCGAGTGGTTGGAGGCGGGACGACCCGAGGACGAGATCTCCGCGTTGTTGAGCATCGATCCGGTGGCCGTCCGCCCGATGATCCAGCTGGCCAAGGCCAAGTTGGCCCGGCTGGCCGACGACGAGGGAGGTGACGGCACAAGCACCCGCCCTCCCTACGGCGATTGATGACTGCGGACCCCTCTCCGTAGCCTGAGTCGCCAAACGCAGAGCTCGAACAGGCGTCGGCCGCTATCGTGGGCAGGCACTTCGCGGGTGTAGCTCAATGGCTAGAGTTCCAGCCTTCCAAGCTGGCTATGCGGGTTCGATTCCCGTCACCCGCTCCATCTCCCGCTCGTGACCTCGACGGTCACGACCTGCCGAAGAACCACAATCCGGCAGCCATTCGACGAACCTCTTCGGAAGTGTTCGCACACCCTCCCAGCGTTGCGATGTGACCTGCCGCGCGGTTCTCCGAGGTTGCCTCATACCTACAGGAGACATGACATGGAAGAAATCAATCACCACTGGCCGCGACGTCTGCGCGTTGGCGCGCTCGTCGCCGTCTCGGTCGTCGCCGGAGCAGTCATCACGGTCGCAGTGCCTTCGTTGGCCTCGGTGCCTGATGCCGGCGGCGTGATCCACGGATGCATCAACAAGGCCACGGGCGTCGTCCGCATCGTCGATACGGCCAAGTCCGGCTCACTCGGCCAGTGCATCACCTCGGGCGCGCTCGCCGAACAACCGGTGACGTGGTCGCAGACCGGGCCGGCCGGCGCGCCCGGCGCGGACGGCGCTCCAGGTGCGCCGGGTGCCCCGGGGCAAGATGGTGCCCCAGGCGCTCAGGGCCCGGCCGGCCCGCAAGGTCCACAGGGACCGGCTGGCGCCGGCTGCGCAACGGCGTGCGTCGCCTCGCCCGAGGTGAACATCTACCTCGTGCTCACCGGCCCCTCGGGCCCGATCCTCGGCGAGTCGGTGTCGGAGCATCATCCCGACGCGATCGACGTGCAGTCGTACTCCGTCGGTGGGACCATGCCCGTCGACGTCACCGCGGGCTCCGGTGGGAGCATCGCCACCGGAAGGCTGGCCTTCTCGGAGATGACGATCGCCAAGCAGTTGGACCGCAGCAGCCCCAGCCTCCTCAGCATGCTTGCCCAAGGAAGGAACCTGTCCGCCGACATCTACGTCGAGAACCTCGAGGGCACCCTGCTCACGTGGATCCATCTGAACAACGCGTTCTTGACCGGCCAGCAGAGCGCGGGCGGTCCGCAGCGGCCCGTCGAGTCGCTGAGCCTCGCCTTCGGGTCGATGTTCTGGACCTACTACGTACTCAACCCCGACGGCTCGGTCGGCAGCACCGTGACCGGAGGATGGGACACCATCAGGAACAGAAGCTGCAGCGAGCCAGTCTTCTGCTGACTTGCCGCTGCGCTGGCCTTGGCTCAGCCTCGCATGTGCGAGGCTGAGCCGATGGCGCCACCCGACCCGGGCACAGACCGACCGCCAGCGGATCTGGCCATCGTCGGCGTCACGGCGCTCGTCGGCACGCCCGCGATCGGGGTCGACGGTCCGGCGACGTTCGCGGAGGGTGCGGCGATCGAGATCACCGCGGGTGAGATCTCCGGGATCGGTGCATCCGCCGATTCTCGACCCGCTGCACGCGAGGTGATCGAGGCGCCGGGTCTCGTCGCCATGCCCGGGCTGATCAACACCCACTGCCATGCGGCGATGACGTTCCTGCGCGGCGTCGCCGAGGACGTGCCGATCGCCAACTGGTTCAACGACTACATCTGGCCGATGGAGGTCAACGTCGGCGCCCGAGACGTGTACGTCGGAACCATGGTGGCGGCGGCGGAGATGATCGAGGCGGGTGTCACCGCGTTCGCCGACCACTACTTCTTCATGGACGAGGCGGCGCGGGCCGTCGAGGAGAGCGGTCTGCGCGCCAACGTCGGCTCGGCGTTCTTCAGCTCGCAGGGGGCCGAAGGCCTGGCCCAGTCTGCCGCGTTCGCCGAGCAGTGGAACGGCCGAGCCGGCGGGAGAATCACGACCTCGCTCGCTCCGCACGCGCCGTACACGTGCAACGACGACGACCTGCGCGGGGCTGCCGATGCAGCGCGGCGGTTGGGCGTGCGGGTGCACATCCACGCTGCCGAGGACATGCACCAGACCCAGATCAGTGTCGATCGCCGCGGCATCACCCCAATCCAGGTTCTCGACGAGACCGGTGTGCTCGACGCCGGTACGATCATTGCCCACGGCAACGGCATCGTCGACACAGACATCGCCTTGCTGGCCGAGCATCGCGACCGCGTCGGCGTCACGCACGGTCCGAAGGGCTACCTCAAGTACGCGGTCGGTCCGCTCACGCCGATCCGCAGCCTGCTCGCTGCCGGAGTGCCCGTTGGCTACTGCACCGACGGGGCGGCATCGAACGCGACGCTCGACGTGTTCGAGAACATGCGCGTCACCGCGATCACGCAGAAGCACGCCACCGACGACGCCACCTGGTTCCGCAGCGGAACGGCGCTCCAACTCGCCGGGCCCGGTGCGGCGGCGGTCTTCGGATTGCCCGGCGCGATCGGCGAACTGCGTGTCGGCACTCGCGCCGACATCATCCTCGTCGACGTGTCCGGCTTCCACTGCCAACCGCTGCACGACCTCGCTGCGGCGCTGGTGTACTGCGTCCAGCCATCGGATGTGCGCACCACCATTGTCGACGGCAAGGTGCTGATGCGCGATCGCCGGCTGACGACGATCGATCGCCAGGCGCTGCTGAGCGAGTTCGTCGAGCGGGCCTCTGCGCTGACCGACCGATCACACGGGCGCACCATCCAGGGCTACACGACGTGACGCTGCGGCGCGCTTCCTACACTCATCGCGCATGACCTCGGCCTCACGTCCCAAGACCCTGCGCGAGCTGTCCGGGCTGCCGGCGTCGCCTCCGCCCCTGGCCGACGCCATCCTGATCGTGATCGATGCACAGCGCGAGTACCTCGACGGCCGGCTTCCACTTGACGGCATCGAGGCCGCCCTCGACAACATCTCCCGCTTGCTCACGGAGAGCCGTGCCTCGAGCGGCAAGATCGTCCACGTGCTCCACAAAGGCCGGGCTGGGGGCTCGTTCGACCTCGACGATGGAGGCCGAGTCATCGACCAAGTCGCACCCGTTGGCGGCGAAGCCGTCGTCTACAAGTCGTTGCCGAACTCGTTTGCGGCGACGGAGCTGCGCGACGTGATCGCCGGCTTCGGTGATCTGCCGGTCGTGCTGACCGGGTTCATGACACACATGTGCGTCAGCGCCACCGCGCGCGCCGCGCTGGATGCCGGACTGGCGGCCACGGTCGTCGGTGATGCCTGCGCGACGCGGCCGCTTCCATCGGCAACGACGTCCTCGGTGCTGTCCGCGGACATCATCCACGAGGTCGCGCTCAGCGAGCTTGCCGACCGTTTCGCGATCGTCGGCTCCACCGCCCAGCTCACGCGCCGCTGAGGAAGTCGGGCAGCAAGGCGAGTGCCTCCGCCTCCGACATCGCTGCCGCCGTCTTGACGACGTCTGCGGGCAACCACGCCGGGAATGCAGTCTCGACCTTGCGGTGCGCGCCCGACGATGTGTGCACCTCCTCGATCGCGGCGAGACGGCTCGATGGAAACCGATCACCGACTCGAGCCAGCGCCGGCCACAGGCGTCGATGGACGAGAGTGACCTTGCCGTTCACCAGCCGCAGGCGAACGACGTCGGGGGAGTCGGCGAGCGCGTTGATCGCAGCGAAGATCTCATGGCCGGCCGGGTGGCCCCACCAGCTTCCGGCGATCGATTCGCCGGCGACGAGCTCGGCGACGTTCGGAATCGGGCCGCGCGCCGATTCGAGCAACATGCCTCGCTCGGCGAGCAACGCCATCACGTCGAGCGGCCGTTGACGGGCGGGCACGCGCCCATTCTTGCCGACCTTCCGAGCGTCATCGCAGCTCACCGCGTTCGGCGGGAGCGCGGTCGGTGCTGCTCTGAGGAGTCGTACGACTGCGCATCGCGAGAATTGTCACGCGTTCGTAACACAAGCAGCGTCATTTCCGCCCTCGCCGGAGGCTGTTACCAGTCATCACGGCAGTGGCCTCCGCCACAGCACCAGCCGGGACCGACGCGAGGAGAAGAGTGATGCCGAAGACGTGCTTCCGACTCTCACGGCGATTGCTCGACGGCGGCTCCGCCGTGAGCCGGCTCATCAAACACAAACCGCGACGGGCCAGGTGGACTGCTACGACGAGCCACTGGCCGGCAGCGATGCCGGACCCGGCAGTCCGCGTGTCGCCCCTGACGACGACGACGTCTGCCCCCGCAGCCGACCGTCAAGTGCACCCGATCCGATCCCACGCGGAAGTTGCCGAGCTCTGCCCCGCCACCGACGGTGATGTGCTGTGCATGACGATCGGGTTGATCGGCATGCTCGCCGTTGACGCGGTGTTCGGCGCCAGCACTCGCGACCGTGTCGCCGCGCAGGTGTTCGCCAACCTCCGCGCCGCGTGTGGCGAAGCGGCCGTCATCGAACGCGTCGGCGCCGGCGACTTCGTCGTTGTGCTCCCGTCGACCGGCAACGACCGTGGCACGGTCAACCGCATCCTCGAGGCAATCGGCGAGCCGCTCAACAGTCCGCTCGGTGAAGTCGTCATCGGGTTTGCAGTCGGCGTCGCCGTCGGAGACGGGCTGGCGCCACTGCTGGCCATCGAGCGCGCCGCGTGCAACCTGGAAGCCGCCGCCGATCGAGGCCCGGGACGTGTCGAGTGGACCGATGAGCCTCGTCACACCCCTCGCACCACGGACCGCACCACCGCCCGACGCGGAATAGGTTTCGTCGCCAGCCCGTCGGGCGGTGAGGCGACCGTACGGTTTCAGCCGGTCGTCTCGCTCCGTACTGGTGACGTGGTTGAGTACGAAGCTTCGACGGGTTGGCGCCCTGCGAATCACGGTTCGTCACCGACACGCGATCCAGCCACCGGTTGTTGGGACCCCGTGGTGCTCGCCTCGGCGCTCGACTTCCTCGGCCAATCGCCAGCCGCCGACAACGGGCACAGCGTCAGGGTGTCGTTGAACGTGTGCGCTCGCGAGCTGGCCGATCCCGAGTTCGCCAGAGCGGTGCTCGACGAGTTGGCGAACGCCGACGTCCCGCCATCGTCGTTGCAGCTGGAGCTCGTCGACCGGTTCGATCTCGCCCGCCGCACCAACCTCCGTCGGAGCGCGGTGACGTTGCGCGCCCGAGGTGTGCGCCTCGCCTTGGATGACTTCGGGCAGGACCCAGAAGACCTGTGCATCCTCAGCGACATCGATTTCGACGCCATCAAGCTGTCCTCGCACTTGGTGGCTGCACACCTCGACGCGCATGCCGACCAGCTGCTGCGGTCATTGGTGCGTCTCGCCCGGCAGGCCGGCGTCGACACGGTTGCCAAGGGCGTCGAGTCACCCGCGCAGCACGAGCGACTGTTCCGCGCCGGATGCACCTACGGGCAGGGTCCGCTGTACGGCCACTCCGAGCCGTATCAGATCGGCAAGCGGTCAACCGTGGCGACGGCATCCGCGTGGCAGGGTCTTGAACCGGCCAACAAGCGCTCAGCAACGATCCGGACGATCGTCGCCAGCGGATCGCTCGACGATGGCTCGACGAACGCGGTGCTGCACCCACTCGTCGAGGTGTGCGACGCCAAGTTCGTGCTCTTCGCGACGAACGAGCCGACGCCGAACCACCTCGTGATCGAGTCGGATCTCCCCAATGGCATCGAGCTGGCGGAGAAGTACGCCGGCCATGTGCGTTGCGTCTGCGAGGCCAACGAACAGCCCGGCGCGCTGTTCGAGCTCTCCCATCGCGCCGCGACCGGCGATCAGCTGATCGGGGCTCAGGTGGTCGACGCGGCCGGCGTCGTGCTCGGTGCGTTGATCGTCATGTGCACCCAGCACGTGGACAGCGGGCTGCGGGCGACCATCGCCCGCACATGTGACCGCCTTGCCGCAGCACTCGAACGTGTCGTGAACGTTCCACAACGGGTGTGCGCATGATCGCTGCCGGGCTTGCTGTGGCCGTCGTCGACGGGACCGACGAGGACCTCGCCGAGCTGACGCGCAATGGGGACGTCGTCGCCTTCGAGGAGCTGTATCGCCGGCATCGCCGTGCCGCGACCGCCTACGCGCGATCGATCCTCCGATCGGAATCGGATGCCGAGGACGCGGCCGCCGACGCGTTTGCCGATGTGTTGGCGGCGCTGTCGAAGCGCGGCGGACCGCGCCAGCTCTTCCGGCCATACCTGCTCGCCTGCGTTCGCAACAGCTGCGCGCGCAAGAAGCAGCAGCGTTGCCGTGTCGAGCGGTTGCCGCGCGTCGTTGCTCACCTCGACGACGAGTCGTACGTTCAGGACTCGCCAGAAGCTGACATCGCCGCGCAGGCGTTCAGATCGCTGACCAACCGTTGGCAGGCGGTGCTGTGGATGGCGGAGGTCGAACGTCTCGACGTCGCCACGATCGCGGCACGGATGCAGCTGAACTGCTCGGCGACCTCGGCAACGTTGCACCGCGCTCGCCAGGCGTTCGCCGAGTCCTACCTCACTCAGCACGTGGGGCGAAGTGCGGCGCCGACCTGTGCGCGGTTGGCACCGAGGATCGCTCGCTACGTTCGCGGCGCGGCAGGACCGATGACCCGCCGCCAGATCGAAGCGCACATCGCCGACTGCGCGTCGTGCGCGACCGCGGTCGAGGAGCTCACAGAGATGAACAGCTCGCTCAGGTCACTCGCTCCGCCTCCGTTGCTCGGCGTCCTCGCGTCGGGTGCGGCAGCAGCAGCGAGCGGCTCGACGGGTCTGCTGGCCGGGATGGGCACCGGCTGGTTCGCCAATGCCGCGGCGGTCGCCGCACTCGCCACGTTGCCGATGATGAGCGGCGATTCGAGGCCAGCGCATGCCGACCGTCCCGCCGTGACCATCGCCGAGTTCCACGCCGACGTGATGGTCACGGCAAATCCTGCTCCGTCCGGCGCGCACGTCACTATCGACGCCGACAGTCGGGCACGGGCCGGGCGCGTCGCCGCCCGAGTCGTCGTCGACGGTTCGGCGCCGGCTGCTGATCACTCGCCGGTGGACATCTCGTCTTCGGGTCACGCCTCGGCGGCTGCGGCGAACGTGACCACGCTCCAACCCGACCCGGTTGGCGCCGCGCTCCCGTCCATCCCGGAGCCGCCGACCGTCACGCGTCCCAACACGGTGATCGTCCCGGTCGCCAGCGAACCGCCCGTGACCGTTCCCACTGCGGAGGCAACCACGGCAACCGTGTCGGACCTGATCGAAACTCCCCCGGATCTGCTCACGACCGTCGTCCAGTTACCGCTCCCGATCGGCGGGGAGACGGGTCAGGATGCGGGCGCCAACGCCTCTGCGGCCACGCCGGTGCGCACGGCCCAGGCGGCGATCTCCGTGCGAGTCGACATGTTGAGCTTCATCAAGATGTTCGACACGTGAACGGACGCCGTCTTCGGCGAGATGAACAAGCGCTGGGCGAGCTGCCCGTTCGTCAGCCCCTCCGCCAGCAACCCGGCGACCTCGCGCTCGCGGGTGGTCAGCTCGCCGGCAACCTGCACGCTCCGCCCGGCGAGTCGAGTCTGCATCGCCTCGGCGCGGTCGCGGCGCCAACCCGGCCAACGGCCGAGCTCATCCTCCAAGGCGCGCGTCAGATGACGCGTTGCTTC
>DATBKA010000711.1:0-2665 GCA_036556105.1 Ilumatobacteraceae bacterium
CCGTTGGCAAGCGGTTGCCGCGGCGACCATGGACCTATGACGAGCGGTCGAGACGCGGTGGACGTCGATGATGACTTGTCCGACGACCTCGTGTTCGACGTCGTCGTGGTCGGTGGCGGTGTCGTCGGATGTGCGGTCGCCCGGTTGCTCTCCCACCATCAGCTGCGCGTGGCCCTGGTCGAGGCGGGCCCCGACGTCGGAGCCGGCACCAGCAAGGCCAACACCGCGATCTTGCACACCGGGTTCGACGCGACGCCCGGATCCGTGGAGGCGCGGCTCGTGGCTCGCGGCTACGACCTGCTGCGCGCCTACGCGCCGACCGTCGGCATCTCGATCGAGGAGACGGGCGCCCTGCTGGTCGCTTGGGACGACGATCAGGCGGCGTCACTACTGGCGCTGAAGGCCAAGGCGGAGCAGAACGGGTACGTCAGCGCACAGATCGTCGATCGCCTCGGGGTGTACGAGCTGGAGCCGCACCTCGGCGACGGTGCAACCGCAGGCATGCTCGTGCCCGACGAGCACATCATCGATCCGTGGTCGGCGCCGCTCGCCTTCGCCCACGAGGCGATCGCCAACGACGTACGGCTCATGCTCGATTTCAGTGTCATCGCCGTCGATGCCGGCGACGACGTCACGCTCCTCACCAGTGCCCGCGGCGGTCGGATCCGCGGCCGTTTCGTCGTCAACGCCGCGGGGCTGTACGGCGACGAGGTGCATCGTTGCCTCGGGCTCGACGGGTTCACCGTTCGGCCGCGCCGCGGCGAGCTGATCGTCTTCGACAAATTGGCGAGACCCCTGTTGAACCGAACGTTGTTGCCGGTGCCCACGGCGACGACGAAAGGTGTGCTCGTCGCGCCAACGGTCTTCGGCAACGTCATGCTCGGCCCCACGGCCGAAGACATCGACGACAAGACCGATACGGCGTCGACTCGCGCCGGCATCGAGGGCTTGTTGGCCAAAGGTCGACGCATCTTGCCGGCGCTGCTCGACGAGGAGGTGACTGCGGTCTACGCCGGCCTGCGCGCGGCCACGGAGCACAACGACTATCAAGTCAGTCACCATCCGGATCTCCGCTATGTCTGCCTGGGCGGGATTCGGTCGACGGGTCTGACGGCGTCGATGGCGCTCGCCGAAGAGGCGCTCGATCGCCTGGTCGCTTGCGGTCTCGACGCTCCCCCGAAACCGAGCGTCTCGTCGATCGCCGTCACACCGCTCGGCGAAGTCGGCGAGCGGCCCTACCAGCGAGGCGGACGCATCGTCTGCCACTGCGAGCGGGTCACCGACGGCGAGATCGCCGCGGCGTGCTCCGGCGCGATTCCCGCCGTCGACTTCGACGGTCTCCGCCGGCGGACCCGCGCCCTTGCCGGACGGTGCCAGGGCTTCTACTGCCTCGCATCCCTGTGCGAGTTGACGGGATGGGACGCGTCGCGATGACGAGCAGAGCGCGACGCGTCGCGATCGTCGGCGGTGGTCCTGCCGGGCTGTCGGCAGCGATCGAACTACGCCGACGCGGCGTTGGCGAGGTTGTCGTCCACGAGCGCGAGCAGCAGGCCGGCGGCATCCCGCGGCACACGAACCACCTCGGCTTCGGGATCCGCGACCTGCACCGGGTGATGGGCGGCCCGCGCTATGCGCGTGCATTGGTCGATCGCGCCTCACGTTGCGGTGTCGACCTGCGGATCGGGTCGACCGTGTTCGCGTTCGATGACCTCGATGCTGACGCAATCGTGTTGGCGACGGGCGTTCGCGAGCGGCCGCGAGCGGCGCGGCTCGTGCCCGGCGACAGACCCACAGGCGTCTTCACCACCGGCTCGATCCAACAACTGGCGATGGCGCGCCGGCCGGTCGGCACGCGGGCGGTCATCGTCGGTGCCGAGCACGTCAGCTTCTCGGCCATCCTCACCTTGGCTCATGTGGGCTGCCGATCCGTGGCGATGGTCACCGACCTCCCCCGCCACCAGTCCTACGCCGTGCTCAAGCTGGCAACGGCGACCGTGCGCCGAGTTCCGCTCTTCACCGGAGTCGAGATCGCCGAGATCGACGGCCACGGCCGAGTCGAGCGTGTCGTCTTGACCGACGGGCGGTCGATCGACTGCGACACGGTGGTGTTCACGGGCGACTGGATCCCCGACCACGAGCTGGCTCGACGCGAGGGACTGGTCATCGACCCCCAGTTCAAAGGGCCCGTGGTCGACGCCGAGTTCCGCACGTCACGCGACGGAGTGTTCGCAGTCGGCAATCTCGTGCACCGCGTCGCAGCTGCGGATCGCTGTGCAATCGACGGTCGGCGTGCGGCGGCATCGATCGTCGACTACCTCGACAAGCGGCCACGACGCGGTGAGTAAGCAGCGGCTCGGCGACGAATTGCGTCCGTCCCGGCTTCGGCCTCAGCCCATAGAGTGACGGTCGATTTTGTGCGCTGACACAGACCAGCAGCCGACGTAGCCCAATGGCAGAGGCACAGCGCTTAGGACGCTGCAAGTGAGAGTTCGAATCTCTCCGTCGGCACGCCATGAAGATCGACATCCAATACAGCCCGGCGCAGAACGAGTGGCCAGTGCTGCGCGACGCGGTGTTGCGCGCCGAGGCCGAGGGTTACGACACGGCGTGGGTGTTCGACCACTTCGACGGAACGATGCTCGATGGCGACGGGCCGATGCTCGAA
>DATBKA010000712.1:0-1794 GCA_036556105.1 Ilumatobacteraceae bacterium
GATGTCCTGGCTCGGATCGGGGACGTAGTGGATCGGCGTGTTGTAGCCACACAGGATCATCTCCACGCCCTGCAGGCCCATCTCCCGGTATGTCTCCGGCCAGCGACGGTCGTTGCAGATCATCATCCCCATCAACCCGCCGAACGCTCGCCACACGCCGAAGCCCTCCGTCGAGGGCTCGAAGTAGTAACGCTCGGCGTGCTGGAACGGCCGATCGGGCTCGTGGTGCTCGTGGCCGGGGATGTGCGACTTCTTGTACGTGGCCACGACCGATCCGTCGCGCTCGACCAACGTCTGCACGTTCCACCGCTTGCCACTGTCGTCGAGCAGGGCGTAGCCGAGGCAGAAGCCGACGCCGAGCCGGCGGGCCGCATCGAACAGCGGTTGGGTCGCTTCGTTCGGCATCGAACGCTCGTACCAGTGATCGGCCTCACTGATGTCGTCGACGAACCACCGCGGGAAGAAGGTCGTCAGCGCCAGTTCCGGGAACACGACGAGCTCGGCGCCGTGCCCTGCCGCGTCGTGCAGCAACGTGAGCATCCGCTCGACGACCTGCTTGCGCGTGTCGTCGCGTTGCACGGGCCCGAGCTGCGCTGCGGCCACGGTGAGGATTCGTGACACCCGGCTCAAGCTACCGCCCCTTCCTGCAGCGTTTGACGTTTGCTGCCCCGCTACGGGGCGCCAGCCGTCAAACGCTGCATCAGGAGGAGGTGGGCGAGGGAGTGCAGCGGGCGCCGAGGGCGGCGAACTCCGTGGCTTCGTCCGGGGTCAGCTGCGGCCGGTCGAAGAACCGTTCCAGCTCGGCGTCGGTCTTGCCCTCGAAGAAGGCCCTGACGACGCATTCGGCGATGTCCCGCTCCAGCCCTCCGTCGACGAGTTGTTGCACGAGCGAGTCACCGGCCTCGTCGCGTGCATCGGACCCGCAGCCGCCGATGAGCAGCACACCGACAACGACGAGCGCCAGGAGACGGCGCATTCAACGCCTCGTGCCGTGTTCGATGATGTTGCGCGTCACCCGTGACACGGCGGGATCGGCAAGACCGAACACCCAATCCGTCGAACCGACCGTCACGACCTCACCGCCCGTGGCTCCGTACGGTCGGCAGGTCAGCATGACGGCGTTGCCGTGACGGACCTTGGCCAGCGACTCGTCGTCCGTGCCGCCGTACAGACGGGTGGCGATGTATTCGAGGTCTCCTTGATCGTCGAGGGCGGCGATCGACGCCGGATATTCGCCCATCGCCAGGTTCGAGGACGGCGTGAACGCGACGACCTCGACATGTTCCGGCATGCCCTGCACCGCCACTGCGACCGGGAGCTGATGCTCGTCGAAACCGAGCCGGCAACCAACCGTCTCGTACCCGGCGACGCCATGATCGGCGCCGAGCTCGTCGCCGTAGCGCAACCCTGTGCCCTCGAACATCCAATGCCCGTTCCGATACACCGTGAACGAGCCCGATCCGCGCGGCGTCGCCATGCCGAACCGGTTGTAGAGCCCGAACGCCGAGCCCGCCCCGAGCAGCTCCCACTCCGGTCGCGCCACCAGCGGGTCGCACCACATCCCCGTCATCGTTGACTGGGCTTCGGTTCCGACGACCGCGTCGGTCTCCGGTGCCGAGTACTTGTGACAGACCATCGCCCGACCGTCGTCCTCCAGGCGCACCTGCCAGAACATCGTGTTGCCGGACAAGCTGGCGTAGTTGCCGCCGCGGCGAACGTGGTGCTCGACCGCGGCACGCTGCCCGGTGGACCAGTACTCGTCGTGACCGACACCAACGACGAAGGGGTATCCGT
>DATBKA010000713.1:0-14240 GCA_036556105.1 Ilumatobacteraceae bacterium
ACTGGATCTGCCCGCGGCTGTGGTGCAACGCGACCATGTCTTCGGTCCGCGTCGACATCCAGCTGACCGGACGCTGCAGCCGCTTGGCGAGAGCGGCGACGACAACTTGCTCGGCGTACAAACCGGCCTTGCCGCCGAACCCGCCGCCGACGAGCGGGGTGATGATGCGCAGCTCCTCGGGAGCCATGTCGAGCGCCTTGGCCAGCAGTTGTAGGAAGAGGTGTGGCATCTGCGTCGAGCAGTAGACGACCAGCCGTCCGTCGGCGTCGACCGTCGCCGCTTCGCCGTGCGGTTCGATCGGAGCGACGGCCATGCGCTGGTTGACGTACCGGCCGCGCACGATCACATCCGCGTCGGCGAACAGATCGGGCTTCGCCGCGTCGGTGGTCGAGATGGCGACGTTGTCGCCGTGCGCCTCGAACAACACCGGCGCGCCGTCGGCCAGTGCCTCCTCGGCGGTGATCGCCGCCGGCAGCGGTTCGTAGTCGACCGTGACCATTGCTGCTGCGTCGAACGCGTTCGTGAACGTGTCGGCGACCACGGCGACGATCGGCTCTCCGACGAAGCGAACGCGATCGGTGGCCAGCGCCGGGCGGGCGAAGTCGTCGTCGACCTTGGCCATGCCTTGGAACGGTGCGATGCCGAGGTCAGCGGCGGTGAAGACACCGACGACGCCCGGCGCCTCCGCCGCGGCCGCTGTGTCGACGCCGGTGACCAACGCGTGCGGCATCTCCGAGCGTACGAACACGACGTGCAGGCGTCCATCGAGGTCGAGGTCGTCGACGTAGCGAGCTGCACCGACCAGCAACTCCGGGTCTTCGGTGCGCAACACGCGTGTTCCGAGGATCGATCCAGCCATGGTTTCGACGCTAACCCACCGAGTGTTTCGAGGCACCCGTCGAGCCTCCAAACACTCGGTACTGTGGGGCCCGATGTCCATCACGACGCGCAATGTCGTTCTCGGCCCCTACGGCATGCGTTCCGACGACGTGATCGACGTCGCTCGACACGGCGCCCGAGTTACTCTCGACGAGTCGGCGCGGGAGGCGATCACGCGCAGCGCGGCGATCGTCGAACAGCTCGCCGACCGTGATGAAGCGGTCTATGGCATCTCCACCGGCTTCGGTTCGCTGGCGACGACCGTGATCCCGCCTGATCGCCGCGAAGAGCTGCAGCGGTCACTGATCCGCTCGCACGCCGCCGGCATGGGCCCGGCCGTCGAGCCCGAGGTCGTGCGAGCGATGATGGTGCTGCGGGCGCGGACGTTGGCGATGGGCTACTCCGGGGTGCGGCAAGTGTTGGTCGAGGCCATCCTCGCCTTGCTCAACGCCGGCATCACGCCGACGGTGTACGAGCACGGCTCGCTCGGCGCCAGTGGTGATCTGGCTCCGCTCGCCCACGTTGCGCTGGCATTGATCGGTGAAGGGGACTGCGTCGAGGAGATGACGCGGGCGGGAATCGCGCCGGTCACGTTGCGGGCCAAAGAAGGCCTGGCGCTGATCAACGGCACCGACGGGATGCTCGGCATGTTGGTGCTGGCGCTGGCCGACCTCGACGTGTTGATCCGCACGGCCGACATCGCCGCGGCGATGAGCGTGGAGGCGTTGATGGGCACCGACCGCGCCTTCGCCGCCGACCTGATGGCCTTGCGCCCGCATGCCGGGCAGACGACGTCGGCGGCGAACATGCGTCGCGTCCTCGATGGCAGCCCGATCGTGGCCAGCCATCGCACCGACGATCCGCGAGTGCAGGACGCGTACTCACTGCGTTGCGCGCCGCAGGTCCTGGGTGCGGCGCGCGACACGATCGCCTTCGCCCGCTCGATCGCCGACACCGAGCTCGTGTCCGCGATCGACAACCCGAGCGTGCTGCCCGACGGTCGCGTTGAGTCGTGCGGTCACTTCCATGGGGCACCGATCGGATTCGCCTGCGACTTCCTCAGCGTGGCGGCGGCCGAGGTCGGCGCCATCGCCGAACGGCGCACCGACCGGTTGCTCGATCGCACCCGCTCGCACGGTCTACCCCCGTTCCTGGCGGAGGACGCCGGTGTGAACTCCGGGCTGATGATCGCCCACTACACGCAAGCGGCGATGGTCGCCGAGAATCGCAGGCTGGCGTCTCCGGCAAGCGTCGACTCATTGCCGACGTCGGCGATGCAAGAGGATCACGTGTCGATGGGATGGGGGGCGGCGCGGAAGTTGCGCCGCAGCGTGGCCAACCTCGGGCGCATCGTCGCCTGCGAACTGGTGTGCGCGGCGCGTGGCATCGAGCTGCGCCAGCCGCTGCAACCGGCCGTGGGCACCGCGGCGGCGGTGGCGGCGTTGCGCGAGGCCGGTGTCGGGGGCCCCGGTCCTGACCGGTGGCTGTCGCCCGAGTTGGCCCGTGCCGAGCAAGCAGTCGCGGATGGAACGGTGCTGGCCGCCGTGGAGCAGGCGATCGGGTCGCTCGACTGAGCGATCGAGAGGAGAACTGATGGCAGGACCACGACCGGTGCGAGCTCCCCGAGGAACCGCGCTGACCTGCCGCGCCTGGCCGCAGGAAGCGGCGATGCGGATGCTGATGAACAACCTCGACCCCGAGGTGGCCGAGCGTCCGGACGATCTCGTCGTCTACGGCGGAACGGGTCGGGCGGCGCGATCCTGGGACGCGTTCGACGCGATGGTGCGCACGCTGACCACGCTCGGCGACGACGAGACGATGCTCGTGCAGTCCGGCAAGCCAGTCGGTGTGTTCCGCACGCACGAATGGGCGCCACGTGTGCTCATCGCCAACTCCAACCTCGTGCCGGAGTGGGGCAATTGGGACGAGTTCCGCCGCCTCGAGGCAATGGGCCTGACCATGTACGGGCAGATGACGGCTGGCTCGTGGATCTACATCGGCACACAGGGGATCCTGCAAGGCACGTACGAGTGCTTCGCCGAGATCTCCCGTCGTCGCTTCGGCGGCTCACTTGCCGGCACGATCACGTTGACCGCCGGCCTCGGCGGGATGGGTGGCGCGCAACCATTGGCCGTGACGATGAACGGCGGCGTCGCCCTGTGCATCGATGTCGACGCGTGGCGCGTCGGTCGCCGCCTGGAGACCCGCTATCTCGACGAGGTCGCCGGCTCGCTCGATGACGCAATCGCTCGCTGCGAGCGAGCGCGTGACGAGAAGCGGGCCCTCTCCGTCGGGCTCGTCGGCAATGCGGCCGTCGTCGTGCCGCAGCTGCTCGAGCTCGACTTCCCGGCGGACATCGTCACCGATCAGACCAGTGCTCACGATCCGCTGTCCTACGTCCCTGCCGATCTCACGCCCGAAGCAACGGCCGAGATGGCCCGCACCGACCCGCAGGAGCTCATCCGCCGCGCTCGCGACAGCATGGCCGTGCACTGCCGGGCGATGGTCGGCTTCCTCGACAAGGGCAGCGAGGTCTTCGACTACGGCAACAGCCTGCGCACCGAGGCCCGCCTCGGCGGGTTCGGGCGAGCGTTCGACTACCCGGGGTTCTTACCCGCCTACATCCGCCCCCTGTTCTGCGAAGGCAAGGGCCCGTTCCGCTGGGTGGCGTTGTCGGGTGACCCGGCCGACATCGCCGCCACCGACCGCGCCGTGTTGGAGGAGTTCCCCGACGACGCCGACCTGCGCCGCTGGATCACCATGGCCGCAGAGCGGGTCGCCTTTCAGGGCTTGCCGGCGCGCATCTGCTGGCTCGGTTACGGCGAGCGGCATCGCCTCGGTCTGCGGTTCAACGAGATGGTTCGCCGCGGCGACGTGTCAGCGCCGATCGTGATCGGTCGCGATCACCTCGACTCCGGGTCTGTCGCCTCGCCGTACCGGGAGACCGAGGCGATGGTCGACGGCTCCGACGCGATCGCGGATTGGCCGCTGCTCAACGCGCTCGTCAACACGTCCAGTGGCGCGACGTGGGTGAGCATCCACCACGGCGGAGGCGTCGGCATCGGTCGTTCGATCCACGCAGGGATGGTCGTCGTCGCCGACGGTACCGAGCTCGCCGCGCAGAAGCTGTCGAGGGTGTTGGTGACCGACCCAGGCATGGGAGTGATCCGGCACGCCGACGCCGGCTATGAACGCGCTCACGACGTGGCCGTCGAACGAGGCGTCCGCATCCCGATGAGCGAGCACGAATGACCGTCCGCGAGATCGTCACCGTCGGCCATCCCGTGCTGCGCCGGCCGACTCGTGAGGTGACGCCCGAGGAGTTGGCGAGCACCGAGGTGCAGGGCTTCATCGACGATCTCATCGAGACGATGCGACACGCCAACGGCGCCGGCCTCGCCGCCAATCAGGTGAACATGCCGCTGCGCATCGCTGCGATCGAGGTCGGCGACAACCCCCGCTATCCCTACAAGCCGCGCATCCCGCTCACGGTCGTCGTCAACCCCGTGCTGGAGCCGGTGGACGACGAGCTCGTCGAGATCAACGAAGGGTGCCTGTCGGTGCCGAACCTGCGCGGTTCGGTGATGCGCCACGTCAACGTCCGCGTCCGTTACCTCGACCGCGACGGCGTCGCCCACGACGAGGTCAAGCGCGGGTTGACCGCAGGCACGTTCCAACACGAGTGCGACCATCTCGATGGTGTGCTGTTCCTCGACCGGGTCGTCGACCCGCGCACGTTCACCACGTGGGAGCAGTTCGAGAAGTTCCATCGTGCTGCGTTCGTGGAGCGGATCACCGAGTTCGTTGCCCGAGTCGGGTCGTGACCGAGTACTGGTGCGAGCTGGCCTGGCTCGGAGCCGTTGATGGCAGCGTCCTTCCGGGCGTGCGGATCACCGTCGCGGGGGATCGGATCGTCGGCGTCGAAGTAGGTGTCGATCGTCCCGGCGAGGCGACGCGGCTGGCCGGACTGACGCTGCCAGGCCTGGCCAACGCCCACAGCCACGCGTTCCACCGCGCCTTGCGCGGCCGCACTCACGGGGAGGCCGGGTCGTTCTGGAC
The DNA here is from genome assembly GCA_036556105.1 of Ilumatobacteraceae bacterium. GTDB lineage: Bacteria > Actinomycetota > Acidimicrobiia > Acidimicrobiales > Ilumatobacteraceae > JAENVT01. The sequence goes on from DATBKA010000713.1 coordinate 4,939, forward strand.
GTGGCGCGAGCGGATGTACGAGCTGGCGGCGCGACTCGATCCCGATTCGTATCGCCGGCTGGCGACGGCGACGTTCGCCGAGATGGTCCTCGCCGGGTTCACGTGCGTCGGCGAGTTCCACTACCTGCATCACGATCGGGACGGAGCGCCGTACGCGCGGCCCAACGAGATGGGCGAGGTCCTGCTCGATGCCGCCCGCGCCGCGGGGATCCGCATTACCCTTCTCGACGCCTGCTACCTGCAGTCGGGCGTCACCGGCGCGCCGCTCGAGGGCACACAGCGCCGCTTCGGCGATGGCGACGTCGATGGCTGGTGCCGGCGCGTCGATGGTTTGACGGCCGACGTCAACTCGGTGATCGGCGCGGCGATCCATTCCGTCCGCGCCGTGCCTCCGAAGGCGATGACTGCAGTTGCCGAGTGGGCGGCGCGGCGGGAGGTGCCGTTGCACGCCCACGTCAGCGAACAGCCCGCTGAGAACGAGCAGACGCGGGCAGCGCACGGGTGCATGCCGGTCGCGCTGCTCGATCGGTCGGGGGCGTTGAGCGAGCGGTTCTCGGCGATTCACGCCACCCACGTCGATGTCGTCGATGTCCGTCTGTTGTCGTCGGCTGGCGCGACGTGTTGCATCTGCGCCACGACCGAACGCGACCTCGCCGACGGCATCGGGCCGACGGCGGAGTTCCGCGACGCGGGGATCCCGATGACGATCGGCAGCGACTCGCACGCCGTCATCGATCCGTTCGAGGAGACGCGCGCGATCGAGCTCGACGAACGGCTGGCCTCGCAACAGCGCGGCACCCATCGCCTCGGCGACCTGCTGGCCGCAGCAACCGACTCGGGATATCGCAGTCTCGGCTGGCGCGACGGCGGGCGGATCAGCGTCGGCGCGCTCGCCGACTTCACCACGGTGGCGTTGACGTCACCGCGGTTGGCGGGTGTCGATGCCCACCACGCCGCCGCGGCGGTGCTGTTCGGGGCGACCGCAGCCGACGTCGACCACGTCGTGGTCGGTGGTCGCGTCGTGGTCGCCGATGGCGTGCATCAGCTGGTCGACGTCGGTCGGGCGCTCGACGTTTCCGTCCGTGAGGTCTGGTCGTGACCGGCGCCCTGCTCGTCGACAACATCGGTCGCCTGTACACGAACGACGTCACGGTCGGGGCCGGCCCGGCCGGTGAGATCCGGCAGGGGTGGATGGTGGTCGACGACGGCACGGTCGTGGCGACCGGCACCGGTGCCAGTCCGGCCGCCGATCGACGGATCGACGTCGGCGGTCGTTGTGTCCGTCCCGGGTTCGTCGACAGTCACAGCCACCTCGTGTTCGCCGGCGATCGAGCGGACGAGTTCGCGGCCCGCATGGCCGGCCGACCCTACGAGGCGGGCGGCATCCGCACCACGGTTGCGGCGACGCGTGCTGCGCCGGACGAGGTGTTGTTGAGGCGCGCGAAGGCGCTCGGCGACGAGGCCCGCCGGGCCGGCACGACCACCATCGAGATCAAGTCCGGCTATGGCCTGAACGTCGAAGACGAGCAGCGCACGCTCGCCATCGCCGGCCAGCTCAGCGAAGAGACGACGTTCCTCGGAGCGCATGTCGTGCCGGCCGAGTACGAAGGTCGCGTCGACGATTACGTCGAGCTTGTCTGCGGTGAGATGTTGACCGCCTGTGCTCCGCTGTCGCGGTGGATCGATGCGTTCTGCGAGCGCGGTGCGTTCGACGCTGATCAGTCGCGTGCCGTGCTGCAGGCCGGGGCCGCCGCGGGTCTCGGCCTGCGGCTGCACGCCAACCAGCTCGGCCACGGACCCGGTGTTCAACTGGCCGTCGAGCTGGGGTGCGCATCGGCGGACCATTGCACCTATCTGTCCGACGACGATGTCGCCGCGCTCGCCGCCGGCGACACCGTGGCGACGTTCCTCCCAGCGACGGACTTCTCGACGCGGCAGCCGTACCCCGACGCTCGCCGCGTGATCGACAGCGGTGGTGTTGTTGCATTAGCAACGAACTGCAACCCAGGGTCCAGCTTCACGACGTCGATGGGGTTCTGCATCGCTCTCGCCGTTCGCGACCTGAAGATGACCATCGACGAGGCGATCTGGTCGGCGACGGCTGGTGGAGCTGCTGCCCTGCGTCGCCACGACGTCGGTCGATTGGTGAGCGGGTCCCGAGCCGATTTCATCGTCCTCGACTCGCCCAACCCGATCGACTTCGTGTACCGGCCCGGCGTGCCGATCGTCGCCGCCACGTTCATCGCCGGCGTCGAGTGGACGGGCGATCGCGAGTAGGTCGTCCGCGCCCGTCGGTGATGACAGACGTCCAGCAGCGGCTGGACCTGGTGCCCTGGAAGTGTCGCTCGCTTCACGAGCAGTGTGGATGGTGTTCGGCGGTTCAACCAATCCTGAACTGACCGACCGGAGTGGTGGGCCAGCTTCGGGTGCAGGTTGGCCCACTACCCGCGAGGGAGACGCGGTGGTAGCTTTTCGTCACCTGGGTATGACGGATTGGGTGGTTGTCGCTGGTCGGCGCGAAGTGGGAGGTAGGCCGGGTGGGGCGCAGGTCTGAGGTGCTGAAGTCGCATGGCGACGACTTCGCCTGGTCGCTGCTCGATGCTGCGCCTGATGCCACCCTCGTCGTGTCGTCCACGGGGGAAATCGTCTTCGCCAACGATCACGCCGGGAGTGTTTTCGGGGCCGAGCTCGACCGCATGCTGGGCATGTCGGTCGAGGAACTGTTGCCGGAGAACCTGCGTTCGGTACACCGTGCCCATCGGACGCGCTACCGGGCGGAGCCGACCGTTCGCTCGATGGGCGCCGGTCTCACGTTGTCGGCGCGCCGGTTCGACGGGTCGCTGTTCCCGGTCGAGATCAGCCTCAGCCCGCTACGTCTCGGCGACGAGGTCTTCGCGGTTGCGGCAGTCCGCGACATCACCGACCGCGTCGAGTCGGAGGATCGCATGCGGCGCGTCCTGCAGACTCTCGACTCGAGCGAAGACGGCATGTTCATGTTCGATGCGGAGTCGTTGCGCTTCTCCTTCGTCAACCAAGGCGCGGTCCGGCTGGTGGGATACGACGCCGACGAGTTGATGTCGATGACGCCGATGCACCTCAACCCGTACAGCGCCGAGAGCGACTACCGACGGATCGTCGACTCGCTCGTCGCTGACGAGTCGGCAACCGTGATGCGTCAGGCGACGATGTTGCGCAAGGACGGTGTCGAGGTTCCGGTCGAGAAGACCTATCGCGCCGCCCCCGTCGGTGTCGACGGGCGCCGGTGGGTCATTGCCCTCGCACGCGACATCTCCACCAGGCTCGCCGCCGACGCCGCCCTGCAACAGAGCCAGCAGGCGCTCCACGATGCCGAACAGGTCGTCGCCATCGCCGAAGACCGCGAGCGCATCGCCCGCGACCTCCACGACACCGTCATCCAGCGACTGTTCGGCGAAGGTCTGAAGCTGCTGGCGACGATGAACGTCGTCGACGAGCGGGCCAAGCCGCGGATCCAGGCGACCATCGACGGTCTCGACCAGACGATCAAAGAACTGAGGATGGCGGTCTTCTCGCTCCAAGGCGGCGAAACCCCACAGGCCGCTGGGCTGCGCGGGCGATTGCTCGCTGCGCTCACCGAATCGACTGCGGGTCTCGGCTTCGAGCCCCGTCTGCAGTTCGAGGGGTCGATCGACACGATCGATAGCAACATCGCCGACAATCTCGTGCCGGTGCTTCGCGAAGCACTCTCCAACATCTCCAAGCACGCGCGCGCCAACAACGTCCGCGTCGGCATCTCCGTCGATGACGAACAGATCGTGCTGACGATCGCCGACGATGGCGTGGGTATCCCGCAAGAGGTGATCGGCGGTCACGGCCTCGCCAACATGGCCGAGCGTGCCCGCCGCCTCGGTGGCGACTGCAGCGTCGTGGCGCAGACCGGCGGTGGGTCGCTGCTGACGTGGCACGTGCCCGTCCGTCACCACGCCGACTCCGCGCCGCCTGCCACGTAGCTCTGTCGCTGCCCGCGGCGCGACTTCGTCAGAGCGGAGGGGTGGGGATGCCGAGCTCTCGCTGCAGCGCGATGCCGAGCGCCAACACGCTCCAGTCCGATGCTGCCGGCCCGATCAAGGAGACCCCGACGGGCAGCCCGCTCGTGGCACCGATGCCCGCTGGCAGCGCGGCCACGGGGAAGCCGGTCCAGTTCCAGAAGTGGGTCAGCGAGATCAACGCGTAGTCGCTGGCCGCGTGCTCGTACCCGCCGCCGCGTTCGTAGGCGACCACTGGGATCGTGGGTTCGATGACCGCCGTGATGTGGTGCTCGTCGAACCAATCCGCCCACGCCGCAGTCATCTCCACCCGGCGCGCCTGCATCGCCGCGTAGCCGGCACCGCTGACGGCGCGACGTTCGCCCATCTCGACCCACTCGCGCAGCGCCGGGCGATACTGGTCGCGCTGCCCGTCGAACCGGCGGTGGTAGGCCAGCATGTCGGTGGTGAGGACTTCGAGGAAGTCGTCGCCGATGTCGATCCCCGCCGGAGGTGGCGGCGGCTCGACGATCGTCGCGCCAAGCTGACCACAGGCATCGAGTGCGTGCTGAAAGCCGGTCGCCACATCAGCGTCCAGCGCGGCCGTGACGAGACGTGGCGAGACGGCGATGCGCGCTATATCGGACGTGTCGGCTGGTTGCGGATGCAACGAGTGCAAGGCGCTGTCGGCGCGGCCGCGATCTGGGCCGGCCATCGCGGCCAGCAGGGCGCGGCAGTCGAGCAGTGAGCGCGCCATCGGCCCGGCGTGATCGAGGCTCCACGACAGGGGCACGACGCCGGCGAGTGACACCAGGCCGCGGGTCGGCTTGATCGTCGACGTTCCGCAGCAGGCGGACGGGATGCGCAGCGACCCTGCGGTGTCGGTGCCAGTCGCCGCGGGAACCATGCGCGCGGCCAACGCTGCTGCCGACCCGCCACTCGATCCACCCGCCGAGCGCGACACGTCCCAGGGGTTGCCGACTTGGTCGGTGGTGCCTCCGGCGGCGAACTCGTGGGTGTGCAGGTGCCCGAGCAGCACCATCCCCGCTGCGTTGAGCCGCCGCCACACGTCGCAATCCTTCAGGGGCACGTCCGCCAGCACGCTGCTCGACGCCGTGACCGGCTTACCCGCCACTCCGTACAGGTCCTTGAGCCCGATCGGCACCCCGAGGAGCGGCGGCACCTCCCCGCCCGCCGCCCGCAGCTCGTCGGCGCGCGCCGCCGCAGCCATCGCGTCTTCCTCGTAGACCCGCACCCAGGCGTTGATCGAAGCGGGGTCGCCCTCGTGGCTGTGGACCCCATCGACCTCGCCGATTCGGGCCAGGCACGCCGCGGTCAGCTCCGAGGCCGACACGTCGCCGCGGGCCAGCGCCGCTTGGGCGTCGACGACACCAAGATCGATGAGGTTGTTCACGCCGTGCAGTCTCGCGCCCAACCGACGTCGCGCCGGCCGCCGTACGTTTGGTCAATCCGTAGCGGCGACGAGGCTGGCGATGCCGCGCAGTTCTTCCTTGGCCTCGAGTTGGTCGAGGAACCACGCGTACGTGCCGCCGAGGCCGGTCTCGAGATCGATCTTCGGGACCCAGCCTGTAGCCCGCAGACGCGTCACGTCGAGGACCTTGCGCGGCGTGCCATCCGGCTTCGACGTGTCGAACCGCAGTTCGGCTGCGGGATAGACGAGGTCGCGGATCTTCTCGGCGAGCTCGCGGATCGACAGGTCAAGCCCGGTGCCGACGTTGATGTGGCTGTCTTCGCTGTAGTTGCGCATCAGGTGCAGGCAGGCGTCGGCGAGGTCGTCGACATGCAACAGCTCACGCATCGGCGAACCGGTGCCCCAGATCTCGACCTCTTTGGCGCCGGTCGTCTTGGCGTCGTGGAACTTGCGCATCAGTGCCGGCACGACGTGCGCGCTAGTGAGGTCGAAGTTGTCGTGCGGGCCGTAGAGGTTTGTCGGCATCGCCGAGATGAAGTCGCGACCGTACTGCCGGCGGTAGGCCTGACAGAGCTTGATGCCGGCGATCTTGGCGATCGCGTACCACTCGTTGGTCGGCTCGAGCGGACCGGTGAGCAACTGGTCTTCGGTGATCGGCTGGGTGGCCTGCCGCGGATAGATGCACGACGAGCCGAGATACAACAACTTGGTGACGTCGTACTGATGACAGGCATGCACGACAGTGCCGTGGATCATCATGTTGTCGTAGATGAAGTCAGCCGGCCGGGTGCTGTTGGCAAGGATCCCGCCGACAGTGCCGGCGACGAGGAAGACGTACTCAGGTCGGTTGGCCTTGAACCAATGTGAGACCTCTGCCTGGTCCCGCAAGTCGACGTGCTGACGAAGGGCAGTCTGGATGTTGGTGTAACCCTCGGCGTGCAGACGTCGCACGATCGCCGAGCCGACCAGACCGGTGTGACCCGCCACGTAGATCCGCGCCGTCTTGTCCATCGTTCTCCGTTCGTGGGTCGTCTGCGTCCAGTCTACGGACCGTGGTTTCGCCGACAGTCGTCCTTGCACGACTCGACTTCCGGCCCTTGGGGTCGCTCTCCGTGAATATCACACTGCGGATCGTGGCCAAGAGGACGCTCATCGTTCAAGCAGAAAGGCGCTGCGATGACCAGGGGAGTAGTGCGCTCCAAGTTCGCGGCTGTCGCCGCGCTGATGTTGTTGTTCGGTTCCGGGGGAGCGTTGGCCGTGTCTGCCGACGACGTCCCGCCCGGCTCGGCGCTCGTTCCGATCGTTCCCTGCCGGTTGGTCGACACTCGATCGGATCTGCAGGTCGGTGGACGTGGATCGCCGCTCGCGGCCGGCGAGACGTACACCGTTGTGGCCACAGGGCCGAGCGGCGAATGCAATCTCCCGGCTGATGCGGTCGGTGTCGCACTCAACGCCACGATCGTCAACCCCACCGCGGCGAGCTATCTCACGATCTGGCCGGCCGGCAGCCCCGTGCCGAATGCGTCGAACCTGAACTGGGTGGCGGGTCAAGCACCGACTGCCAACGCCGGCACCTCGGCCCTCTCGGTCGCCGGCGCGATCAGCTTCTACAACAACGCCGGTGCGGTCGACCTCGTCGTTGACATCAACGGTTACTACAGGCGAGCGACGGGAGAGGGTGAGGCCGGTCCCGCGGGACCGGCCGGGCCGGCAGGGCCAGCGGGTGCCGCCGGTCCTGCGGGTCCTACGGGTCCTACCGGGCCGCAGGGAGCCGTCGGTCCGACGGGCCCACGTGGTCCCGAGGGTGAGTCGGGGGAGGACGGTGTCGATGGCGTGGACGGTGCGGATGGCGCCGACGGAGCGGTGGGCCCGCAAGGACCGGTGGGTGCGGCCGGTCCCGCTGGCCCTGCTGGCCCAGCCGGTCCGGCGGGTGTTGCTGGACCGGCAGGGTCAACCGGCGCGACGGGCGCCACGGGACGCACCGGCTCGGTGCCGCGTCTCTCACCCGCCAACCTGGCCATGCTGCGCTGGGATCTCGACACGGGACAACCACGGACGTACGCCGCCTTGCCGTACCTGCGTGGCATCGCCTTCGACGGAACCAACATCTGGGTCGCCGCGACGAGCGGATTCGTCTCGAAGTTCGACGGTGCATCAGGGCATGTGGCCGACTATGCCTCCGGCATTCAGCCGGCGAACATCGCCTTCGATGGCGCAAATCTGTGGGTCACCAACGCCACCGATGAGTCCGTCACGAAGCTCGATCCGCAGACAGGTTCCGCGGTGCAGATCCCGGTTGGGATCCGGCCGGAGGGAGTCGCCTTCGACGGAGTGAACATCTGGGTAGCGAACACCGACAGCGGCACGATGGCGAAGATTGACATCACCACGAACGCTCGTACGTTTTATTCCGTACCGTCGCCCAACATGGTCGCCTTCGATGGGGATTACCTCTGGATCACCAACGACACCGATGACACGATCACAAAGTTCAATCCATTGACCAACAGCATCGTCGGCGTCTACCCGACGGCTACGACTCCTCGGGGCATTGCCTTCGACGGGACGAGCATCTGGGTGGCCAACGAGGGCGACCACACCGTGCGGCGCATCGATCCGGCGACGGGTCAAGAGCAGGTGTCGTACAACACCGGCGGTGGTCCACGGGCGCTTGCGTTCGACGGCACGAACATGTGGGCGGCGAACTACGCCGAGGGCACCCTCGCCAAGATCGACCGTGACACGGGCACGGTCGTCACCTATCCGGTCGCGGCTCATCCGGTCGGCATCGCCTTCGATGGCACCAACCTGTGGGTGAGCCACTACACGACCCCGGGCATCGTCACGAAGCTGCTTCCGTAGCCCCACGACCGCAGCGTTTGAGGACTTTCCGCCCGCATATGGGCCGGGAGTTCTCAAACGAAACGGAAGGGTGCGGTGGTGGTGAGACGGCGGCGGAGCTCGACGTAGACCTCGGTGCCGGCGAGGGCGGCGATCTCCTCACCGAGCGACTCGATCACAGGGCGCTCACCGACGTAGGCGCGGTCGCCTTCCGTGCAGCACCAGTGCATCGATACTCCTTCGTCGCCCCAGTCGCGCCGTTCCCAGCGACGAACGGTCGCGATCTCCGATCCGCCCTCGGTCACCTCCCAGTCGACGTGAAGCGGGAGCTGCCAGCAGACCGACGGCTTCCAATCGATCGGTGACTCGCCGGCGTGCAGCGCGGCGAGGTGCAGTGCACACCCTTCACCACCGGCGAATCCGGGTCGGTTGAGGAAGATGCACGCGCCGTCGACGATCTTGGTGCTGGTCCGCGTGTCGTCGCTGAACACATCGTTCTGATCGACGGCAGCGTGGTGCTGGAAGATCTCTTCGTCGAGAGTCGCCGCCAGCGCCGAGATCGTCATCGCTTCGTCAGCATCCGCCAACTCGGCACCGATCGAGCAGCAGCCTTGGTTCAGTTCCTCGGCGGGAACGTCGAGGATGCCGAGGCAGCCGCGTCCCCAGATGCACGTCCAGTTGGATGTCAGGAAGTCGCGCTCGAACCGCCAGGTGATGTCGCCGGAGACGATGTCCTCGTGGTCCGTCACGTGAGCAGTCGCAGTCGACTTTCGAAGTCCTCGTGATTGAGATACGCGCCGCACAGCGTGCGCTTGCCCGTGTAGGAGTGGCGGCCGTGCAGCACTCGCCAGTTGTCGAAGATCAGCGCGTCCCCAGGCCGCAGGATCTGCCGCCACTGCATCGCCTCGTCGTTGGCGAGGTGGTCGAAGGCGCGCAATGCCGCGTACAACTCGGTCATCTCCTCGGCCGGGAGCAAGAACGGCGCTCGGTCGGAGTTGTTGTACGACACCTGCACGAGCGCCCCG
>DATBKA010000714.1:0-3497 GCA_036556105.1 Ilumatobacteraceae bacterium
AGTTCGTCGACTTCACCAACGCAATCGACGATGCCGTCAGTGGCCAGCTTCAGGCCTTCACAGCGGAAGGCGCCACCGAGCTCGCTGCCGACGCGAGCGCGTGCGTGACGTATCGCTCGGTGCAGTTCCAGGGCGACGACGAGGCGACCCTCATCGTTGCCGTGTGGCGCGTCGAAGGCGCGACGGATCCGTACTGGGTGCCCAACGAACGCGACTTCGCTCTGCTCGACGACGCCACACTGGTCTCCGACGGCGAGCACATTCGCGTTGCCCTCGTCGTCGCTGCCGACGGCACCACCGTACGAGTCAGCAGCTACGGCGTGCATGCCATCGACTCCGTCGCCGGCTGGCCGTCGACGGTCACGGTGGCAACGGATCGTCAACCTGGTCAGGCTCCGGGAACCGCGCAGCAGCTGATCGCCATCGGACGTGAGGTGCTCAGCTACGCGTTGGCGCGCTGACCCGGCCGGCATATGCGGTGTGGGCGACCAGCGCGATGAACACCGCCGATCCACCGATCAATGCGGGCACACCGGGGTACTCGTTCATGAAGACCCAGACCCAGATCGGGCCGGTGACCGGCTCCAGCATCGACAGCAGCGCGACCTCGGTCGCCGGTGCCCGCGCCGCGCCAACGCTGAAGATCGCCAGCCCGGCCCCCAGTTGGGCGAAGCCGAACGTCAGCAGCAACAACAAGTCGTGGCGGGAGACACTCAACGGATGGGCGAACGGCAGGGACACCACGGTGCTGATGATCGTGGCGAGCAGCATCGCCGGTGCCATGGTCACGGCCGAATGGCGGCGGATCATCACCGCGCCATAGCCGAACGAGATTGGCATCAGCAGCGCGATCAGCGCGCCGCTCAACGATCCGCCGGCGCCGGGGCCGGACACCATGTAGGCGACACCCGCCACCGTGACGACGATTGCCGCCCACGTGTAGCTGCGGACGCGCTCACCGATCAGGATCCACGCCATGATCGCCGCAGCGAGTGGCCCGAGAGCGAAGATGACGAGGACGATCGCCGTGCTGGTCTTCGACAAGGCGACGACGACGGCGATCGACGACGTCGAGAACGAGATCGCCACGATGCAGCCGGGGCGACCCATGGCGCGGATCGCCGCCGGTGTGTTCGCTCGTTCGCGCCATCCGATCCACAGCAACAGGCTGGCGGATGCCGACAACGACCTCCAGAAGACAGTGGTCCATGGGTCGGCATGGTCGAGGCTGCGTACGAAGAGTGCCCCGGTGCTGAAGATCAGGCTGGCACCGACCAGCATCACGACGGCGATCGGTGTCGCTCGCTCGCCGGGTGACACGAACGAGACAGCGACGCCCCCTTCGCTGGCGACCGCCGTCACGTGTTGCGTTTCGTGGTCCGCCTTGCCCATCAACGGCAGTCTCTCAGGAACACATAGGCTCGACGCACATGCTGCAGATCTCGTGCGCGCTGCCGCCAACGCCTGACTCGCCCGACGTCATTCGCCATGCAGAGCAACTCGGCTACGAGCGCGCTTGGGTCTACGACACCCCGGCTCTACAGGTCGATGTGTGGATGACTCTCGCCCTCGCCGCCGAGCGCACCGATCGGATCGGCCTCGGGCCCGGGGTGCTGATTCCCAGCAACCGGCACGCGCTGGTGACCGCATCAGCCATCGCCCATCTCGAGTCACTGGCCGCTGGTCGCACGGCGTACGCCTTCGGCGCCGGCTTCACCGGGCGGCATGCACTCGGCCAGAAGCCGATGCGCTGGGACGATGTTGTCGCCTACGTCCGCGCCGTGCGTGCCTTGCTGGCCGGGGACGTCGTGGAAGTGGACGGCGCCAACGTGGCGATGCTGCACGGCGCCGGTCAGGCCCCGCCGCGGCCGCTGAGCCCGCCGTTCTTGATCGGGGCCAGCGGTCCGAAAGGCGAAGCGGCGGCGCGGCAACTGGGCACAGGCGTGATCAGCTCCAGTCCCGTCGCCGGGTTCGACTGGTCGGTGTGGCTGACCCTCGGCACGGTGTTGAGCGACGGCGAGCAGGTCGACAGCGAGCGAGTGCGCCGTGCCGCCGGCCCGGGCGCGGCGATGGCCTATCACTCCGGCTATCAGCGCAAGCGGCCGGGCTTCGACGCACTGCCCGATGCTGAGGTGTGGCGGGCGTCGATCGAGAGCGTCGACCCGGCGTTGCGCCACCTGGAGCTGCACACCGGACACTTGACCGCCCTGAACCGTCACGACGAGAAGGTGATGACAGGGGAGGTCGCAGTCCGCCTCAGCCGCAGCGGGACAGCCGCGGAGTGGCAGCAACGGTTGGCGGCGGCGGCTGCCGCCGGAGCCACCGAAGTGGCCTATCAGCCGGCAGGCGACGACTTGCGGTCAGAGTTGGAAGCGTTCATCGAGGCGGCGCGGTCGAGCACGGCCTGAAAGATGCGCGCCGTGGCCGCGTCGATCATCCGGCCGTCGACGCTCGCCGCGCCCGACCCGGCCGCCTCGGCATCGCGCACTGCCGCAACGACTCGCCGCGCCTCGTCGACTTCGGCAGCCGTCGGCGAGAAGACCTCGTTCGCCACGGCGATCTGGCTCGGGTGGATCGCCCACTTGCCGACCGCTCCGAGCGTCGCTGCCCACGTCGCCTCGGTGCGGTAGCCGTCGAGGTCGCGGTAGTCGGCGTTCGGCCCGTCGATGGCGTCGAGCCCGTTGGCCCGAGCGGCGACGATCATCCGCGTCCGCGCGTAGTGCCACATGTCGCCGGGGTAGCCGGTCGACGTCGCGCCGACGTGAGCGGAGCGGATGCCTTGGCTGGCGGACAGGTCGCCAACACCGAGGATCAGCGCCTCGAGTCGGGGTGAGCAAGCGGCGATGTCGTCCACGCGAGCCAACGCTTCCGTCTCCTCGATCAAGACCTCGAGACCGATCCGCCCCGGAACCAAGCCGAGCTTCACTTCCAGTTGGCTGAGCAGCGTGTCGACGAACCACACGTCGCGCCGCGACTTGACCTTGGGAACGATGACGACATCGATCGCCGCCCCGGCCCCGGTGACGACCTCGATCAGGTCGTCGTGGCACCACATCGTGTCGGGCCCGTTGATGCGCACCGCTCTCGTCTTCGATCCCCAGTCGAGCCGGTTGAGCGCGACGACGATCGCCGACCGGGAGGCGACCTTGGCGCTGGGGGCGACGGCATCCTCCAGGTCGAGGAAGACCAGATCGGCGGCACTGGCGGCGGCCTTCTCCATCATCTTGTCGCTCGAACCGGGAGTCGACAGCTCCGATCGGCGCAGTCGGCCCGGCCTCGTCACGCCAGGCTCCGTCCGCCATCGGCGACGAGGCATTCGCCGGTGATGAACGCCGCATCGTCGGACGCCAGAAACGCAACGGCGTTGGCGACGTCGCTCGGCTCGCACAGCCGGCCGAGTGGGATTCCGGCGCGCATCGCCTCGGCCGCCTCCGCCGGGAGGCGTTCGCCGAAGGCGTTGACGAAGAACGGCGTGTCTGCGGCGACCGGAAGGATGG
>DATBKA010000715.1:0-10602 GCA_036556105.1 Ilumatobacteraceae bacterium
TGGTGAGACAGCCAACGAACAAGGAGACGGGAAACACATGAAATCGAAACTCATCGCACTTCAGTCGCTCTGCGCAGTCGGTGCCTTGGTGCTGACGATGGCCGCGCCCTGGAAGTGGTGACCCAGAACACCTCATTACCACTGAGCAAGCACGACCCACGTGGAGCGGAAAACCGCTCCCGTGGGTCGTTTCTCTTTTCTGGACTCCAGAGAACACAACTTCTTGACGATGTATTCACCGTGCACGAATCGGCGGGGGAAACGGACAATGATCAGGTAGATCACGACGACGGGCCTGGCGAGCTACCCAAGATGGGTCAACAGCTCAAGGTTCGACTGTTCGTGGCGTTCACGATCGTCACCGCGACCGCGTCGGTGCTGCTCGTTGCCCGGCTGTCGGTGCCGCAGCCGCTCATTCCGGGCAACGCCGACGCACTGTTCTTCTTCGCCGGGCTGCTGATCGTCGGGGAGGTGCACACGCTCAAGTGGCTGAAGCTCCATGACGGTGGCGAGATCACGCCGTCGTGGGCGTTCGCGTTCTCGATTCTGTTGCTCCCGGCGCCGGTCATGGGGCTGGCTTCGATGGCGCTGGCCTGCGCCCTCGGCGACCTCTGGCACCGCAAGCCCGTCGATCGCACGTTGTTCAACGTCGGCCAGACGACGCTCTCCCTCGCCGCCGCGGCAACGGTCCTGCTGTTGATGGACGAGGACAAGACGCTGCTCGCCTCGAACTCGTTGACGGTGACGTGGATCATCGCCATGGCGCTGGCGGCGATCGTCATGTTCGCCATCAACGGCGTCCTGACGTGCACGGTGCTCGCCCTGCACGAAGGCACCAAGGTGACGACGATGCTACGCCGCGGGATGTTCCTCAACCTCGTCACCGATGGAGCGCTGGTGTCTCTGGCGCCGATCTTCGTGGTGGTCGCCCATCGCAGCATCCTGCTGCTGCCGCTCGCGGTCAGCGTCGCCGGCCTCGTCCACTACAACACTCGCGCCGCCTTGGCCAGTGAGCACGAAGCCAACCATGACGTGCTGACCGAGCTGCCGAACCGCCGCTCATTCCTCTCCCGTCTCGACAGCGAACTCAACGAGCGATCTCCGCGACGACCGTGCGCCCTCGTGCTGATCGACCTCGACGGTTTCAAGGAGATCAACGACCGCCTCGGCCATCAAACGGGCGACCTGGTGCTGAGCGAGATCGGCGCTCGGTTGCGCGCCGCGCAACGCCCGGGCCACATCGCCGCTCGCCTCGGCGGCGACGAGTTCGCCGTGCTCATCAACCAGTTCGCCGAGGTCGGCGACGTCACGGCCTGGGCCGATGCGTTACGTGTCGAACTGGCCCGCCCCTGCGTGACCGCCGGATTCCCGTTGTCGCTGACCAACAGCATCGGCGTCGCCATCTGGCCCGATCACGGCAAGGATCCAGCCGAGCTCTTCCAAGCGGCGGACCTGGCGATGTACAGCGCCAAGAAGGTCCGCAACTCGATCCATGTCTACCGCGAGTCGGAGGTCGGCACGGGAACGGGTCGCCTCGACCTGCTCGCCGAGCTGGAGACGGGCATCTCCCGTGGTGAGCTGCAGCTGTGGTACCAGCCGCAGATCCACGTGACCACCGGCGAAGTGGTCGCCTTCGAGGCGCTCGTCCGCTGGGATCATCCGCGCTTCGGGTTGGTGCTCCCCGACGACTTCATGCCGATCGCCGAACACACCGATTTGATGGGCCCGATCACGCAAGAGGTGGTCAACCTCGCCATTCGCGACGCGATGCGCTGGCGTTCCGTCTTCCCAGCGGTGCGCGTCGCCGTGAACACATCGGCCCGCAACCTGCACGACCTTTCCTTCCCGAAGCTCATCGACGCCACGTTGCGCGCCCACCGGGCCGCTCCCGAGGTGCTCGAACTAGAGATCACCGAGAACACCGTGATCAACCAGCCGGAGCGAACCCGCGCCGTGCTGGAGTCCCTCGGCGACCTCGGCGTGCGCCTCAGCATCGACGACTTCGGCACTGGCTACTCGTCGCTCGCTCATTTGCGCAGCCTGCCTGTGCAGGCCATCAAGATCGACCGCAGCTTCGTGCGCGACATCGCCGACGATCCCGATGACCAGGTGATCGTTCGGACCATCCTCGAGCTGGCCCAGAACCTCGGCCTCGACACCGTTGCCGAAGGAGTCGAGACGGGCCGGGCGACGCAGCTGTTGCACGAGTTCGGGTGCAACTTCATGCAGGGCTTCCTCATCGCCCGACCAATGCCGTTCCAAGATGCGATCACGTGGCTGTCGCGCATCCGCCGCGTCGACTCGATGGTCGCCGACCTGATCGTCCCGGAGTTTCCGCCGCCCGCCACGCCGGCATTGGCCCAGATCTGATGATCGTTCTGATCCTCGTCGCGCTCGCCGTTGCGTCCATCCCCCTCGTCGGCGGTTCGTTCGCGGCGCTGACCAAGCTGCCCGTGCGAGCCACATGGTTGGTCGTGTTCGGGTTCGGGATCCAGTTCCTGGTGATCTCGGTGGTGCCCGACCTGAACCACAACCTGGCGGTGGCCGTCCACCTCACCAGTTACGGCTTCGCCACCGTGTTCTTCGTGCTCAACCGGAAGATTGCCTGGATGTGGCTGGTCGGTCTCGGCGGGTTGGCGAACCTCGTCGCCATCGCCGCCAACGGCGGGGTGATGCCCGCTTCGGCCTGGGCGACACGGGTTGCCGGTCACCTCGAGGAGACGAACAAGTTCGCCAACTCCGCCGTCGTCGACCATCCACGGTTGCAGTTCCTCGGCGACGTGTTCGCGATCCCGGCGTCGTGGCCGTTCTCCAACGTCTTCAGCATCGGTGATGTGCTGCTGGTGATCGGGTGCGTGCTCGTGCTGCACGCGGCCAGCGGGGCACGCTGGACACGTCCGGCAGCCGACCCGGTCGAGCAGACAGATCAGCGAATCTCCGCTCTGCGGTAAGAATCGGTGACCCGCCTCGACGGCGAGCGGGGATCGGAGGACGACCGGTGACCGACAGGCTGGCCGACAAGACGGCGTTCGTGACCGGCGGAGGCGCCGGCATCGGCCGAGCGATCGTGCTCGCCTTCGCTGCCGAGGGGGCGACGGTCGGCGTCGGCGACATCGACGGTGACGCGGCACAGGTGGTGGCCAACGAGGTCACCGCGCTGGGCTCGGGCGCGGCTATCCCGTTCCAGTGCGACGTCGCCGATCGTTCGGCCGTCACACAGGCGATCAACGCGTTCGCGGCGCACACCAGGCGGCTCGACGTGCTGGTCAACAACGCGGTGATGTTCCACTACGCGCCACTCGTCGAGATGCCAGAAGACATCGTGCGGCGCATGTTGGACGTCGGCGTCGGCGGGACGATCTGGTCACTGCAGGCGGCCACGCCTCACCTGATCGCCGCCGGCGGCGGGTCCGTGATCAACATGTCGTCGGTCGCTGTGTCGTTCTCCATCAAGAACGCGGCCGTGTACACCTCGATCAAAGGGGCGATCGACTCGCTGACCCGCCAGCAGGCGGTCGAGCTGGCGCCGCATCGGATCCGCGTCAATGCTCTCGCCCCTGGACCGATCTCCACCCCGGGAGCCAACAGCGTGATCGACAAGCAGGGCTGGACTGCTCGCGCGGCGCGCACTCCCCTCGGTCGGTTGGCAACGGCCGAGCAGGTCGGTGCAGCAGCGGTCTACCTCGCCTCGGAGGATGCATCGACGATCACCGGCGTGACGCTGAAGATCGACGGAGGGATCACCGTCGCCGGTCCGTGAGCGCGGCGGTCACCACTCGTCGTGTCGCTTACGTCTCTCCGAGAACACGAGGAGGACTCCTCGCGTAGTCACGCGGGCAGCAAATGTCGCTGTCTCGAGGAGATTTGCTGCCTGCGTGCTGCACGATCGCCCTGAGACTCGCGCAACGGCCGACGCGACCGCACAGGCGAGGCCGCCGACCCTCGTCGACGGCCTCGCCCGGGCCACTACGCCTTGTCGGCAGCGCGCTGCATCTCGGCCAGATCGATCTTCTTCATGCCGAGCATTGCCTTCATTGCTGCCGCCGAACGCTTCGGATCGGGATCGGCGATCGCGTCGTACAACCCTGCCGGAACGATCTGCCACGACAGCCCGAACCTGTCCTTCAGCCATCCACACTGGCCTTCCTGGCCGCCCTGCGACAGCTTCGTCCAGAGCTCGTCGACTTCCTTCTGCGAATCGCACAGCACCTGGAACGAGATCGCCTCGTCGAAGGTGAACTCGGGCCCGCCGTTGAGAGCGACGAACTGCTGGCCTTCGAGCTCGAACGACACCGTCATCACCATGCCCTCGGGGCGCGGACCAACGGAGGTGTAGTAGGTGGTCTCGAGGATCTTCGACTTCTTGAAGATTCCCGTGTAGTACTTGGCCGCGGCTTCGGCTTCGTCGTCGAACCACAGCCAGGGAGTGATCTTGGCGAGTTTCGGCATCGCTTCTCCTCTCGGCGTTCCCCGCTGAATCAAGGTTGGTACCCAGCCCCGCCCTTGCCCGAAACGACCACCAGGTCAGCTCGTACACTGCGCCGATGACGCAGACACGCACCATCCAGTACTCCGTCGGCGAAGTCACCATGTCGGGTCACATGGCCGTGCCGGACCTGGCACGCTTCGCCGGCCCACGGCCCGCGGTGTTGCTCTCCCACGAGGGAGCCGGGCAGGACGACAACGTCAGGTCGCGTGCCGAACGACTGGCCGACCTCGGCTACGTGGCCTTTGCACTCGACTACTTCGGCGAGGGCCAGCAGCCGGCGATGGGACAGGCTCAGACCCGCCTCGTCGAGCTCATCCAAGACGTCGACGGTACGCGCCGGCTGGCGCGCGCCGGTCTCGATGTTCTGCTCGCTGAACCATCGGTCGACGCCGAGCGTGTCGCTGCGATCGGGTTCTGCTTCGGCGGCTACCTGTCGCTGGAGCTCGCCCGCGATGGCGCCAATCTGCAGGCCGTGGTCGGCTTCCATCCTGGACTGATCTCACCGCGGCCTGCCGACTCGGCGAACATCACCGCCGCGGTGCTGATGTTCTGCGGTGCCGACGACCCGATCATTCCGCCCTCGGCCCGCGAGGCGTTCATCGACGAGATGAAGGCCGCCGGCGTCGACGATTGGCGAGTCGACGTGTTCGGCGGCGTCGGTCACAGCTTCACCAACCCGGCAATCGATGCACGCGGCATGGAGGGCTTCAACTACAACGAGCGAGCCGACCGACGTTCGTGGAGCTCGATGCTCGAGCTGTTCGCCGAGCGTCTCGACCGCGACTGATCACGGGCGGCGAGTGCGCACGTCCTGTTCCTTGAGGCGCGCCTTCACCAGCGTCGTCACCAGCTCCTCCGGCAGCGGATGGTCCTCGGTGAATCGGATCGTTCCCGTCGAGGTGGACCACTCCGTCAGCTGATCCTTGTGGGCCGAGACGACTGCCGCGCTCATCGGGAAGAACGAGACGTGGTTCGTTGCGGCGGCGAAGCCGACGAGCGGTTTGTCGCGGTAACGAAATGCAGGCGCACCGTAACTGATCGCTTCGATCGCCTCCGGCGCCGCCGCTGCGATCAGCTCGCGCAAGCGTTGCAGAGCCCGGCGCTGATCGTCGGGAAGGCTGGCCAGATAGGTGTCGATCTCATCGCTGGCGCTCACGTTCCCCTCCTCCATCGCTGCTGCTGCAGCGAGTGTTGCAGGCCTGACCACGCCGTGCGAGCGTCGTCGATCCCACGACTCGCCAACTGCTTCGGTCGACTCTACGCGTCACCCGGTGCGGCGATTCGTTCGTCCGTACTGATCGACAGCTCGTGCATCGATCGGAGCGACCCGTGACAGACCTCATCTCGCCGCTGACCACTCGTCCCGCGCTACCGCGACGTGGTGTGCTGCCACGCCTGGCAATCGGCGTGGTTGGCGGCACGGCATTGGGCGCGATCGCCCGGGCGTGGATGCGCTTGATCTCCGACGACCCGCAGTTCACTTGGAGCGGGACGTTGTTCATCGTCATCGGCTTCGCGGTTTTCGGACTCGCCCAATCGATCGTGGCCGTCGTGCGCGACCGCGCCACCCGCCGCTGGAGCACCTCCATCGCCCGTCTCCTCGGCACGATCGGACTGATGCCGTTGTTCGTCGGCGCCGGCGCGTTGATGATGCCGACGGTCGTGGGTGGTGGGTTGGCGGCGGCACGACCCGAGTGGCGGGCGCGCACGCGCCTGATCTGGTTCGTTGTGGCCTGCGGCCCGGTGTTCGTGGTTGGCCGCCAACTCGTCGACGATTTCGGCGTATCGACGCACGCGCTGGCCGGCCTCCTGATGATGTTGGCGATCTACGCAACGATCGTGCGAGCGGCGCAGTCGACACTGGCGGCCAACCACCGTGGTCTGCGGATCCCAAGATGGATGAAGGCGACGATGTTCACGATGCTGGCGCTGCTGTTCGCTTTCTTCAGCGTGGGCGTGGCTTCCTCCTCGTGACAGCGCAACCCGATTACGCTCCACGGCGTGACGGTCACGCGTGTCGCGCGGGCGTGGTTCGGCCTGACTGCGGGCATCATCGTCGTCGGCGTGGTCGTGCAGCTCTTCGTCTCGTACGACAAGACCGACGGCTACTTCAGCGGACCGTGGGAGCGCGTGTTCAACGTGTTCGTCTTCTTCACGATCCAGTCCAACCTGATCGCCGCCGCCGGATGCGCGGTCCTCGCGACAGGTGAGGTGCCGACATCGCTGTTGTTCCGCGCCGTTCGTCTCCTCGGCGTGCTCGGGATCGCCCTGACGTTCATCGTCTTCCAACTCGTGCTGCGCCAGCTCCAGGATCTGACAGGCGGTGCGGCGTTCGCCGACGTGCTCCTGCACACGATCGCCCCGCTGATGTGTGTCAGCGGTTGGGCGCTGTTCGGACCTCGACGGCTGGTCGATCGCGCCGCGATCGGCCTGACGGTCGTCTACCTGTTCCTCTGGGGGGCGTTCACCATGATCCGCGGCGACATGGTCGGGTTCTACCCATATCCGTTCACCGACCCAACGGACCACGGCTACCTCCGAGTCGGCGTGAACCTGATCATCGTCGGTGCCGTGTTCGTCGCGCTCGGCATGCTCGGCATGCGACTCGACCGATGGCTGGCGCGCCGATCGGCCGGCACGACGAACGAGGCGATGGGCATGCCAGCCTCCTGAAACCGACTCGAGGGACGTGCGGCCCTCGATTTGATCGCTCCCGATCGGTAGGTTGCACGCGTGGACGCACCCGCTGAGCCTCCCCTGCTGCGCCGCATTCGCGACGCAGTGATCGGCGACGACCTGGTGATGGACGGCCCATTCGGCCCACGGCGGATCACATACGCCGATTACACAGCATCGGGACGATCACTGGCGTTCATCGAGGACTTCATTCGCGACGAGGTGCTCCCCCGTTACGCCAACACCCACACCGAGTCGTCTGGCACCGGTCTGCAAACAACACGACTTCGTGAAGACGCGCGGCGGATCATCCGTGACTGCGTGGGCGGCGACGACGAGACGTGCGTGATCTTCGTCGGCTCCGGCTCGACGGCTGCGGTCGATCGGCTGGTGAGCATCATGAACCTGCGCATCCCCGCCGACCTCGACGCCCGCTTCGGACTGTCCGAGTGCATCCCCGACGAGGAACGACCGGTGGTCTTCGTCGGCCCGTTCGAGCACCACTCGAACGAACTGCCGTGGCGGGAGTCGATCGCCGATGTCATCACGATCCCGGAGGACTCCGACGGCCACATCGATCTGCACCGGCTGGAGGCCGAGCTCGTCGAGCACGCCGACCGACCCGTGAAGATCGGGTCGTTCTCGGCGGCGTCGAACGTGACCGGCATCCTCTCCAACTCCTGCGCGATCGCCGATCTGCTGCACCGCCACGGCGCCCTGTCGTTCTGGGACTTCGCCGCAGCCGCGCCGTACGTCAACGTCGAGATGTATCCGGAGTGCGCCGAACACCCGCTCGCCTACAAGGATGCGATCTTCATCAGCCCGCACAAGTTCGTCGGCGGCCCGGGGACTCCGGGGGTGCTCGTCGTGCGCCGCGAGCTGTTGCGCAACAGCGTCCCCGCCGTCGTCGGCGGAGGCACGGTTGCTTACGTCAACCCCACTGAGCACCGCTACCTCGATGATCCCGTCCACCGCGAGGAAGGCGGCACGCCGGCGATCATCGAGTCGATCCGCGCCGGCCTCGTGTTCCAGCTCAAGGACGCCGTCGGCGTGCAGACGATCAAGGAGCACGAGGAGTCGTACTGGCACCGCGCCGTCGACAAGTGGAGCGCCAACCCGGCGATCGAGGTGCTCGGCAACGCCCGCGCCGAGCGTCTGTCGATCTTGTCGTTCGTGGTCAAGCGACCGAGCGGGCGGTACGTGCACCACAACTTCGTCGTCGCTCTGCTCAACGACCTGTTCGGGATCCAAGCGCGGGGCGGCTGCTCGTGCGCCGGTCCGTACGGTCACCGCCTGCTCGGCATCGACCTCGACCGATCGCACGAGTTCGCCCTCGAGGTCGAACACGGCTGCGAAGGAATCAAGCCCGGGTGGACGCGGGTCAGCTTCAACTACTTCATCTCCGAAACCGTGTTCCAGTACCTCGTCGACGCCGTCGACCTCGTCGCCGAGCACGGCTGGAAGCTGCTGCCCGAGTACCGGTTCGAACCGTCCACCGGGTTGTGGCGACACCATCTGGGCCCGATCGAACCACCGCTGCGCCTCACGCAGTTGCACTACGACTCCGACACCGGCGATCTCGTCAGACCGCCGCACCCCGATCAACGCGCCGGCGAGGACGCACTCGCCGGGTACCTTGCCGAAGCTCGCACGTTGTTGGCGGCGAGCTCGCCATCGACGCTCAGCGAGCCGGGCAGTGGTTCGCTGTCAGCGGAGTTCGAGCACCTGCGCTGGTTCGACCTACCGGCCGAGTCACTCGGCACGTAGGACGTCACCCGGGGTCAATTCGCTAGAACAACGTGTCGCCGACGAACCCACCGCTCGCGGCACCGGGCGGGACCGCGAACACGGCCGACCCCGTGTGCTGGATGTACTCGTTGAGGGCGTCGTGCCGGGCGAGGTTGCGCTGCAAGGGGACGAAGTGCCGCGTCGGGTCGCGGGTGAAGGCGATGAAGAACAGCCCGGCATCGAGATGGCCCAAGCCGTCGCTGCCGTCGGCGAAGTTGTAGCCGCGGCGCAGGATCCGCGAATCAGCGTTGTGCGACGGATGTGCCAGGCGGACGTGCGCGTCGATCGGCACGAGCGGCCCTGCGCTGCCGGCCGCGGCGAAGTCGATAGCTGTGAGCTCCTCACCACCGGACAACGGCGCACCGCGCTTCTTGTCGCGGCCGATCACGCCTTCTTGCTCGGCGAGCGATGTGCGGTCCCACGTCTCGATGTGCATCTTGATCCGCCGCGTCACCAGGTATGTACCACCGGCGAGCCAGGACGCCGAGTCGTCGTCGCCGTCGGCCACCCAGACGAACTGATCGAGCAACTCCGCCTCTTCAGTCTTGAGGTTTGCCGTGCCGTCCTTGAAGCCCATCAGGTTGCGTGGAGTGGCCTGAGCCGTGCTCGTCGACGACGTGCGGCCGAACCCGAGCTGCGACCAACGCACACCTGCCACACCGAAGGCGAGACGGGCCATGTTGCGCACGGCGTGCACGGCGACCTGCGGATCGTCGGCGCAGGCCTGGATGCACAGGTCACCTCCCGAGCGCGTCGGGTCGAGGTTGTCGCCTGGGAAGTGCGGCAGGTCGCGGAGCGCGGCTGGGCGCATCGCCGCCAGCCCGAAGCGATCGCGGTCGTCGGCGTCGACGAACAACGAAGGTCCGAAGCCGATCGTGATCGTCAAGTTGGCAGCGGAAAGCCCCAACGCTTCGCCCGTGTCTTCCGGTGGTGCCAGGTACGGCCCGTCGGTGGCGCCGAGATCGCCCACCTCTTCGCCGCGTGTCAGTTGTGCGGCCGCAACGGTCCACGCCCGCAACAAGCCGATCACGTCGTCGCGCCGGTCGCTGGTCACGTCGAATGCCGCGAAGTGCAGCCGATCCTGTACCGGCGTGGTGATCCCGGCTTGGTGAGCGCCGTGGAACGGCACGATCTGGTCTGACGCGCCCGCCGAACCGCTCCCCCGCGTCACCTGGAGGGTGACCACACCCGCGGCCGCCGCCGTGCCGGTCCCGGCAACGGAGAGGAAGTGTCGCCGAGACCAGCGAGCGGCGCGTCGCGACGGGGGAGATGGCTCCGTCACAACACGACCTCGGCGGTGAGTTGCGCCAGCGGTTCACCGAGGGCGTTAACCGCGTCGGCGAGCTCCTTGATCTGCCCGGTGGTGAGCTCGTCGTAGTACTGGAAGCCATCGCCGCGGCGATGTCGATCGAGCAGCGCTTGCAACGCCGCAAAGCGATCCGTCAACGTCTCCGACAGCGCTGGGTTTCGTTGTTCGAGCGCCGGCTGCAACACCTCGTAGGCGATGCGCGCTCCGTCCACGTTGGCCTGGAAGTCCCATAGGTCGGTGTGCGACCAGGCCTCCTCCTCGCCAGTCACCTTTCCGGTCGCCACTTCGTCGAGCAGCTCCTTGGCGCCGCTGCCGAGCTGTGTCGGATCGAAGCTCAGCT
>DATBKA010000716.1:0-4482 GCA_036556105.1 Ilumatobacteraceae bacterium
GCGCGCTCGACGTCCTGGTTTCCGGCACGCCGCGACCGGTGGCGATCGAGGTGCCCGCCGACGTGTGGGCGAAGGCGGCGCCGGGCACGGTCGGTGCCGGCCTTCGCTCGATGCCGTCGATCGATACCGCCGCCATCGCCGCCATCGACGCCGCGGCGGCCAAGCTCCGCGCTGCCACGAACCCGCTGATCTGGGTCGGCACCGGCGCTCAGGATGCTGCGCCCGCGGTTCGCCAATTGGCCGAGCTGCTGCAGGCCCCTGTGTCGACACGACGGATGGGCCACGGGGTGATGGACGAGACCGATCCGTTGTTCGTGCCGCTGGGTCTGGCGCACAGCATGTGGAGCGACGTCGACCTCGTCCTCGGCATCGGCTCACGCATCGAGTTCCCGCTCCTGCAGTGGGGAACCGGCGGGCTCGACCTGATCCAAGTCAACACCGACGCCCGCGAGCTCGACCGGCACGGCATCGGGGCGCTCGGTGTGCACGGCGACGCCGCGGAGGTCGTGCCGATGCTCATCGATCGATTGTCCGATCTCCGGCGCCCGGATCGCCGCGCCGAGTTCGCCTCGCGTCGAGGGGAGTTCTTCGCCAGCATCGCCCATCTCGAACCACAGCTCTCCTATCTCGCTGCGATCCACGACGCGCTGCCTGAGGATGCGATCATCGTCGAGGACGTCACCCAGCTGACGTTCGTCGCCCACTTCGGCTATCAGTTCCGTCACCCGCGCACGTTCCTGTCGACGGGCTTCGCCGGGACGCTGGGATCGGGAACTGCGGTGGGGATCGGCGCCAAGGCCGGCGCGCCGCAACGCACAGTGGTGACCATCACCGGCGACGGTGGCTTCCTGTTCACCGCGACCGAGCTCGCCACCGCCGTGCAGCACCACATCAACGCGATCACCATCGTCGTCAACGACGGCGCCTTCGGGAACGTGCGCCGCATCCAACAGGAACGGTTCGGCCCCGAGCGCACGATCGCCTCGACGCTCGTCAATCCCGACATCGTCGCCTTCGCCCAGAGCTTCGGGTGCCTCGGGCTGCGTGCCGACGACCCTCACGCGCTCGGCGACGCCCTGAAAGAGGCAATGGCCCATGACGGCCCCGTCGTGATCGAGGTGCCGATCGGCGAAGTGCCTTCGCCGTGGCCGTTCATCGTGATGCCGCGGGTGCGGTGACTACTTCTTCTTGGCTTCCTTGGCTGGCTTGAGCACGCCCTTGGCCAACGCCTCATCGAGGTACTTCTCAGCGTCTTCGGCACTGACCTTCAGCGCCGGCGCGATCTCGCTGATCAGGTTGATGCGCGCCCGGTCGTACATCGTTCGCTCGGCGGCCGACAACGATGCGTCGCGGTTGCGCGCCGCCAGGTTGCGGACGACTTCGGCGACCTGGTACACGTCGCCACTCTTCAGCTTCTCCTGGTGGTTCTTGAAGCGGCGGCTCCAGTTGGACGGCACACGTGGATCCGGCTTCGACAGCACGGAGACGAGGTCTTCCAACTCGTCGGCGTTGACCGGCGGACGAACGCCGACCTCTTCGGTCTTCAGCGTCGGTACCGACAAGGTCATCTCGTTGATGACGGTGCGCAGGATCAGGTACTCCTGCGTGGAGCCGAAGGCCTCCATCTTCTTCGTACCCTGCACGATGCATGCTCCGTGCTGGGGGTAAATGACGGTGTCGCCCTTCTTGAACTTCAACACACGACCTCGTGGGGGGCTCGAACTACGGAGCTTCCCAGGGTAGGTCAAGACTCGGCGAATACCTACCCCGCCGCGTCCGCAGCGACCTCGTAGAACTGGATGCGTGGCGGGATCAGTGGCGACAGCTCGACGTCGACCATCACCGCCGTTCCGTCGTCGTGGCGCATCGCGGCTCGGCCACGCGTCGGCGTGGTAGCCGTCACATCGACCACGGTCAGCGCACCGTGCGCTGCAACGCGTTCGCCGGCACGCGACGCCCGCCGCGGCAGCGCTTCGTCGAGGGCGACGTTGTCGGCGAACAAGGCGTGCGCGTCGGCGTCGTTCCAATCGGAGAGCAGCTGGGCGAGACGGTGCGCGGCGTCGATCAAGGCCGGACTCGGCGAGTGCACGTGCACGCCGGCCAAGCCGTGATCGTCGAGGATCTCCAGCATCCGCCGCGTCATCATCGACATCGGCGCATACGTCACGTTCCCGAGAGCGACGATGCCGATGCTGCGACCCGGCAGCCAGCGCATGTTCGAGCCGTAGCCGGGCAAACCTCCGGAGTGGGCGACGAAGTGCCCGAACCGGTCGTCGTGCATCACGAACAACCCGAATCCATACCCGCCACCGTCGATGCGTTCCGGCACCGCGTCGTGGCCATCGCCGGTTGCCGCGGTGCGCACGGTCGGCCAGGCGCGGTGCACCTGTTGCATCTCCCGACGCGAGGCGCGGCGCAGCGGTCCGGCGTCAGGATCGTCGCGAGCTGGGAACGCACCAGCGAACCAGCTCACCCAACGGGCGAGGTCGGCGACGCACGACCACAACCCACCCATCGGCGCGATCGCTCCGTCTCCGAGAGGATCGATGTCGCCGACGCGTTGATGATCGACCACCTCATAGGGCAGCGCCCAATCATCGTGCTCCGGCTGAGTCCATGTCGTGCGATCCATGCCGAGCGGCTGCAGCAAGTTCGTGGTGATGAAGTCCTGGGCGCGCATCCCACTGACGCGCATGATCACTCGCCCTAACATGGCGAACCCGAGGTTGGAGTACTCGCCGTGCGAGTGCGGCGGCCAGGCAAACGTCGCCCCGTGGCGAACGAGGTCGTCCAGCTCGTCGTCGGTGAGGTCGAGGTGACGGTCGGCCCAAGCGTCGTCGGTGGCCATTCCTGCAGACATCGACAGCAGGTGACGAATCGTGATCGGCGGTGAATCGGCAGTTGGCCCCTGCACCGCCTCGAACTCGGGGGCGATGTCGGCGACGACGTCGTCGAGACGGAGCGCACCACTGTCACGGAGGATCATGACTGCCGCTGCCGTGAAGCTCTTGGTCATCGAGGCGATGCGGAACACGGTCTGCTCGGTCGGCTTCGGATCAGGCTCGGCGGCCACTGCCCCCGTCAGCACCAGCTCACCCCGGTGCACCACTCCCCAGGCAATCGAGCAATGGTGCTGCTCGGACTGCCGCGTCACGAGCCCTTCGAGATCAGCGCGGGCGATGTCGAACGAAGGCTCACTCACGCGACGGGAACGTAGCGGTCGCGCCCGCGCGGTGTGGAAGTCCGGCCCGTGGCGTGCACGTCGGAAGCCTGGGGCCGGACTTCGCCAATCGTCGGGCTCCTGCGCGCCCACGGCGCAGACCCGAACGTGATCACGCGCATCGACAACTTCGAGAACCCACTGGAGACGGCACTCGCCGCCGGGCACGACGCGGTTGCGGATCGACTGCGGCCGCTGATGGTCGGTCTCGATTGGGAGCATGGGTCGCGCTCGGGCGATCTGGACCAGCTGAAGCGAATGGCGCGAGCGGGCCACGACATCAACGCCAAGGACCGGCACGGCCAGACCGCGCTGATGAACGCCGCCCGCACGGACATCGTCGAATGGCTGGTCGGCAAAGGCGCCGAACTCGACCACACGGCGAAGTTCCATCTCAGCGCGCTGATGCTCGCCGTGATCACAGTCAACGATCGCATCGCTCGCCTGCTCGTTGACGCCAGCGCCGACACGAGCATCAGAGGCTCGGGCGCACCAGGGTTCCACGACAAGACCGCCGCCGATTTCGCCGAGGAGCGTGGCGACCGACGTCTCACTGAGTTCCTGCGCACCCGCTAGTCGACCATCTCCAAGCCCTCGGCGACCGCTGCCAACTCGTTCTCGGTCACGCCCGGATGGGCGACGATCGCCCAGCGTTCGCAACGCGTCGCACCCAGGTCGACGACGACCGAGTAGCCGTCCGAGATCATTCCCAGTCGCGCCTGATGACCGAGCACGGTGATCATCCGGTCGGCCCGGCCGGGCACAGGTAGATCGTCGCGAATGCCGTTCCAGATCTCGATGATCCCGCCCGGTCCGGACCACACGGCAACGTGCGCATCCGACACGAGCCTCCACTGCTCGTCGGGAAGCGTCCAGCCGGCGATCATGACGGTCGGGCGGAACGGCACCAGCGACGCAGGCTCGCACATCGGCGGATCGGTGGATGCGACCGGTTCCGACGCCACCGACTTCTCTTCGTCGTCGCGGCCAACCAGCGCGAGACCACCCACGAGCCCGGCGGCGGCGAGGCACGCCGCCGCACCGACGGCCGTTCGGCGCCGTCGCACCCGACGCGTCACCCGCCGGGCAACGTCACGCTCGTCGGGTGAACCGATCACGTGACTCGTTGCCCGTCGCAGCACATCGCGCACAGCGTCTTCGAGCTCGATACTCATCGTTCGATCACCTTTCGAAGTTCGGCAAGTGCCTGGTGCAATGTCGCCCGCACGGTTCCTGGCTTGATCCGCAAGATCTCGGCGACC
>DATBKA010000717.1:0-2409 GCA_036556105.1 Ilumatobacteraceae bacterium
GGGACGGTCGTGCTCGTGGGCGTCCCCCGTCCCGACATGAAGCTCGAACTGCCGTTCATCGAGGTCTTCGGACGCGGCGGCGCGCTGAAGTCGTCGTGGTACGGCGATTGCCTGCCGTCACGCGACTTCCCGATGCTCGTCACGCTGCATCAGCAAGGCCGGCTCCCGCTCGACAAGTTCGTCAGCGAGACGATCTCGCTGGATTCCGTCGAGGAGGCCTTCCACAAGATGGAGCACGGCGAGGTGCTGCGCAGTGTCGTCGTCCTTTGAGACGGGGCGGCGCGCCGCCGCCTTTGCGGCGTTTGTGAAGTTCTCGCCCGCATAGGGGCGGCGAGTTCACAAACGCAGCGAGGACAGGGACGTGAAGAGGGGAGGCGCAATTGTGTGCGCCTCCCCTCTCGTCGAGTTACGAACTGATTGAAGACCGAACATCTCAGGATCGCCGACGGGACCAGCTTCGGCGAGATGTTCAGCGGAGGTTGGCGGGGATTCGCCAGACGGTCCAGTCCGGAGGCCGATTAGCGGCCAACCACCTCCAGAGTCCCACAAACTTGACCTGTCATCGTGTTGGACCACCTCCTCTCTCTGGTGGGCCCATTCAAACAGCCGTCGTTTGCCTTGGCAAGTCAGTTGTCCGTGAGTGATTCGCCCGACCTATCGGGCCGGTCGGCGGCGTTCGAGGTAGGCGGTTGCCAGCTCGCCGAGCCGCTCGCGGCCGAAGCTCGGGTCGTGGCCGCCGTGCACCACGGAGACCGGCAGGGCGAGCAGACGCTCCATGGTCGCGCAGTAGTCCGGGATCGACGACTCGGGCAGCTCGTCGAGCAGCGGACCGTCGTAGATCGCATCGCCGGAGAACAGGACGCCGGTGCGCTCCTCCCACAACCCGATCGAACCGGGGGAGTGCCCGGGAAGGTGGAGCACCTGGAAGCACCGGTCGCCGAGGTCGATCTCGTCGCCTTCACCGATCTGGCGAACCCGGGCCACGGGTTGCTGGTGGAACGACTCGCTGGACACGCCGGCCGGCAGTGCGGTCACGAAATACGGCTCGGGCATCGGGTAGCCGGCGGCTTCGAGCGCATCGACGACGTCGTCGCCCCAGGCCTCCCGTGGCACGAGCGACGAGATCGGCGGGTCGAGCAGCAACGCCGCTTCACGCTCATGGACGAGCACGTCGTCGAACTCATGATGACCGCCGATGTGATCGTCGTGACCGTGCGTCGCCACCGCGGTCACGTCCTTGTCGATCAGGTGCCGCGTCGCGTCGTGCAGGCTGGCGACGCCCATGCCGGTGTCGATCAGCAGATCGCGGTCGCGCCCGCGCACGTGCCAGATGTTGCAACGCATCAGCGGGATTACATGCGGTTCCCACAGCAAGGTGATCGAGTCGTCGATCGTGGCTCGTTCGAACCATCGGCCGGCGAGCGGCAGCGCAGTCATGTGGCCTCCGGTTTCGGCTTCTTCGCTCTGCTCGGGGCGACACGCGTCGGCTCCCCGCTCATCTTCGGGTAGACCGGCGGCCATGGGGCGTCTTCCAGCCCCGCCTGTTGGTCGCGACGGACCATGTCCAGGAACGGTTCGATCGACTGCGGCGCGTCGCCCATCGCCGCCCACGCATCACCGTGCTGGGCGACCCACGACGGCACCGTGGCGATGGTCATGTCGTGGGGACGCAACGTAGGCAACAGCGCCCACGGGAACGGGAACGAGACCGGGGCGTGGTCCAAGGCACGGACCGACCACGGCGCGAAGACCGTCTTGTGCGGCGCGTTCTGGTTGAAGTCGATGAAGATCCGCTGACCGCGGCCTTCCTTCCACCACGACGCAGTGATGAGGTCGGGGCGCCGGCGTTCGAGCTCGCGTGCCACGGCGACCGCAGCGCTGCGGACGGCGAAGCTGTCGTGAGTCGGCAACAGCCGCACGTAGATGTGCAGGCCACGATTCCCTGACGTCTTGATGAAGCCGACGACGCCGAGCTCGTCGAGGAGCTGCATCGTGACGGCTGCAGCTTCCTGCGCCATCGGGTAGGTCGTCCCTGGACCGGGGTCGAGGTCGATGCGCAGCTCGTCGGTGTGCTCGAGGTCGCTGGCGCGCACGGGCCACGAGTGGAACCCCAAGCATCCGAGGTTGACGGCCCACACGAGATGGGCCAGGTCGGCGACGACCAGCGCCCGTGATTCCGTGCCATTTGGTGTCTGCACGATCGTGGTGTGCAGCCAGTCAGGTGCGCCGTCGGGGATCCGCTTCTGGAAGAAGTTCGACCCGTGGGCGCCGTTCGGAAAGCGCTGCAGCAGGACCGGTCGGTCGTACATCTGGCGCATCACCGGTTCGGCGACCGCGATGTAGTAGCGGACCAGGTCGAGCTTGGTGTCGCCGCGAGCCTTGAAGAACACCTTGTCGGGATGCGTGACA
>DATBKA010000718.1:0-1515 GCA_036556105.1 Ilumatobacteraceae bacterium
AATGGAGAGAGCGAGCGAAGCGAGCGAACGAATGAGGCCGAAGCACCTAGCTTTCGGTGATCGTGATCGTTTCGATGACGATCTGCTGCGCCGGCGGCACGCCGTTCGCCGACGGATCGGGGTTACCGGCGGCGTCGAGCGTCTTGACGCTGGTGTCGAGGCCGTCGGTGACTTGCCCGAACAGCGAGTACGTCGATGGCAGGGAGACTCCTTCCTGACCGGTGATCAAGAAGAACTGGCTGCTGCCCGTGTTCGCCGAGCCCGTGTTGGCCATCGCCAACGAGCCGATCTTGTACGACCCGTCGGCGGGTAGCTCGTCGGTGATCGTGTAACCGGGGCCACCGACTCCGGTCGCGGTCGGGTCGCCGCATTGCACCATGAACCCAGGAATCGCCCGGTGGCAGACCGTGCTGTCGAAGAAGTGGTAGCGAGCCAGGACGACGAAGTTGTTGACCGTGATCGGTGCCGCCTTGGCGTCGAGGGCGACGGTGTACGCGCCCATGTTGGTCGTGACCGTCGCCGTATAGGTCTTTGTCG
This sequence comes from Ilumatobacteraceae bacterium, assembly GCA_036556105.1. Classification (GTDB taxonomy): domain Bacteria; phylum Actinomycetota; class Acidimicrobiia; order Acidimicrobiales; family Ilumatobacteraceae; genus JAENVT01. The sequence goes on from DATBKA010000718.1 coordinate 538, forward strand.
CGTCGATGCACGTCGGAGGCGCCTTTTCGAACGTCGTGACGCGCTCCGAGCTGCCGTCCGCCTCGGGGCACGGGGTGTCGCCGGTGATCGTCGAAGCGGCGATCGTCGACGGCAGTGGGGTCGTCGTGGTGGTGGCCCCGAGCGTGGTCGAAGCGAACGCGTCGATCGTGGTGGTGGTCGCGCCGGTGGCGTCGTCGTCGCCGCGATTGACGAGCCACACCAAGCCGCTGATGAGCACGCCGAGGAGCGGGATGATCAGCACGTACATCCCTGTGCGCTTGCGCTTCGCCGAACGCGACTGTCGGGCGAGCTCTTCGAGCCGCTGCTGACGATTGGCTTTCTGACGTTCCCGTTTCTGCGTACCCACGAGCAGGTGAGGCTAGCGGCCAGGGTCACTCGCGGCTCCGGCACGGCGTGACCTTGGGCGCATGTGGCCGGCACGGCTCAAGTCCGGGTCGTTCGTGCCGATTCCCAAGGTGAGCAGGCGGGGAACACTGCGATCGGCGAAGACGAGCGAACGAGCAACGCAGCATGAATCGATGGGCGCACGGAACCGGCCGCGGCTTGGCCGCCGTCGGCATGCTCGCCACCGGCGCATATCTCGGCTGGAGAGTGGTCACCTTGCCGCACGGCTCTCCGCTGTGGCTGGTCGCGCTGACCCTCGCCACCGAGGCGGTCGGCTTTGCCAGCTCGGTGCTGTTGATCTGGGCCTTGTGGCGTCGCCTGCCGCCCGTTCTCGAGGCACGACGAGCCGCGGTCGACTCCCATCGCGTCGACGTTGTCATCCGTGTCGACGACCAGCCGGTCCATCAAGTGCGCGCCAGCGTTCTCGCCGCGCAGACCATGGTCGGAGGGCGGACGGTGAGCGTCGACCTCGGAGCGCGCGTGGAGATCGCGGCGATGGCCGCCGAGTTCGGCACGGTGTACGCGGCACCGGACGTCGACGATCACAACGGCCTGAAGACGTGCAGCGCAGCC